>JACCYW010000084.1 GCA_013696275.1 Chloroflexota bacterium
GCCTCGTCCGGCGTGTCGAACAGCGCGATATCGACGCCCTCGAAGACCTCGGCCGAGATGGCGCGCACCTCCAGCTCACGACCGCGATGGCTGATCAAGCGTTCGGCGGAGCGGGCGGTGGCCACCGGCACGAGCTCGCTGATGGCCAGAGCCCGTTCCTCGAGGATGCGCAGGATGACCGTGCCAACGGCGCCCGTGGCACCGACCACGGCCAACCTCACGAGCTCGCCAGCTCCTCGCGCACGCTCGATGCCTCGGCCATGCCGAATCGGTCGTGGACGGCCTGGACGGCCCGCTCCAGGTCGGTCGCCCGGACGACGCATGAGATCCGGATGGGCGAGGTGGAGATGATCTGTATGTTGATCCCGGCGTCGGCCAGGGCGTCGAACATGTCAGCCGCCACCCCCGGATGTGTCTTCATGCCGGCTCCAACGAGAGTCACTTTGCCGATGCCATCGTCCTCCGATAGGGCCTCCGCACCAAGGGCCTCGCGCACCTCGGCAAGCAGCGGTCTGGCCCGGGCCAGATCCGACTTTGGCAGCGTGAACGAGATGTCGGTGACCCCCTCAGCCGAGACGTTCTGGACGATCATGTCGATGTTGATGCCAGCGTCCGCAAGCGGCCTGAACAGCCGCGCGGCGATGCCCGGCCGATCGGGTACCCCGCCGACGGTCACCTTGGCTTCCGACGTGTCGTGGGCGACGGCCGACACGATGGGCTGCTCCATGCCGTCCGTCACCGCTACCTCCTGGCCGATCCAAGTCCCTTCCGCGTCGGTGAAGGATGACCTGACGTGGATCGGAACGCCATGGGTTCGGGCGACCTCCACGCTGCGCGGCATCAGCACGCCGGCCCCACTCGCTGCAAGCTCCAGCATCTCCTCGAACGAGAGCGTGGCGAGCTTGCGCGCTTCGCGGACGATGCGCGGGTCGGCCGTATAGACGCCCTCCACGTCGGTCAGGATCTCACAGCCATCTGCTCCGAGTGCGGCCGCCAGCGCCACCGCCGTCATGTCCGACCCGCCACGGCCGAGGGTCGTGTCGTCGTCCTCCGTGGAAACGCCCTGGAAGCCGGCGACGATGCAGATCCTGCCCGCGTCAAGTGCCTCGCGCAGGCGCCTCGCCTTGATGTGGACGATGCGTGCCTTGCCATGGAGAGTGTCGGTGACGATGCCCGCCTGGCCGCCGGTGAACGAGACCGCTCGGCGGCCCTGCTCTTCGATGGCCATCGCCAGGAGTGCCATGGAGATGCGCTCGCCGGCTGAGAGGAGCATGTCCAGCTCGCGTGGATGAGGTGCTCTGGCTACGCGTGCCGAGAGGGCCAGGAGCTCATCGGTCGTGTCGCCCATGGCGGAGACGACGACGCAGACGCGTTTGCCCGTCTCCGCTGTGGCTACGACCCGGCGCGCGACGTGACCGATGCGCTCCACATCGGCGACCGACGTGCCACCGAACTTCTGGACCAGCAAGCCGGGGCTAGCCATCGAGCCACGATACACGCGCCCCCTGCCCCAGCGCTGTCACCACACCCGTACCAGTGGTGCTGGTGCCGGACAGGGGAAAGGCCTCGACCGCCGGCGTTGCGGGCACGGCGAGTGCTGGCGTCCCCACCCGTACCAGTAGCGCTGGTGCCGGACAGGGGAAAGGCCTCGACCGCCGGCGTTGCGGGCACGGCGAGAGCTGGCCTCCCCACCCGTACCAGTAGTGCTGGTGCCGGCCCGCTTGGAGCCGCTCGCCGTGTAGACGCCGAGGGAGGTCTCGTCGCCGAGCGCGGTGACCCCTATACATCGCCGGCAGTATCGGGCGTTGGTCGGAGATCGACATGCCCGCGAGGTGTCGGACGGGGCAGATGATCGGCGCTTTCGACCTGAGGACTGAGTGTCCCGACCCATGGCTGGATCCGGCCTAGAGAAGGACCCCTGATCTCCAATGGGCCAAGGGCTGTTGACACGTCGGCCGCAGGCCGACTAGGCTGCGCAGCCTGATGGCACATCAGACTTGGTTTTACGCCTAGCGGGCCCGAGGCCGGTGAGCAGAGCTCGCCAGCACCACACCTCGTGCCCGCGAAACGACGCAGGGGCCCACA
>JACCYW010000122.1 GCA_013696275.1 Chloroflexota bacterium
GACCGAGGCTCCGACGCCGACCGAGGCTCCGACGCCGACCGAGGCTGCGATGCCGACCGAGGCTCCGACGCCGACCGAGGCTCCAACGCCGAGCTGGACGCCGACCATCACGTCCGCGCCCACGCCGCGCCCGACCATCAGGCCCACGCCGACGCCCTCACCTGACCCGACGCCCACACCCACACCCATCCCGACGCCGATGCCCTCACCTGACCCGACCGCTATCGCAGGTCTGACCATCGACCTGCCGAGGGACGGAGCGATCCTGCGCGTGGCGGCTATCGACATCATCGGCTCGGCACCGCCGGGCGCCACCGTCACCCGCGATGTGCCGCTCTGGTTCGATGAGCATGTCACGGCCGGAATGGATGGGCGCTGGTCACTGCCCGTGCAGCTGACCATGGGCCAGAACCGCCTCAGCTTCCGGATCGGCGACGATCGGGCCACGGAACGCGTCGTGATCGTCTTTCGTGCACCTGGACCATGACCAACGCCCCGGTCGAACCGCTGGGCGAGGTCATCGTGGTCGGGTCGCTCAACGTGGATCTGGTCGTCCGAGTGTCCGAACTGCCAGGCCGCGGCGAGACGGTCGCAGGCGGAGAGTTCGCGCGGCACCATGGCGGCAAAGGTGGCAACCAGGCGGTGGCGGCTGCTCGCCTGGGTGCCCGGGTGCGCTTCATCGGTGCCGTGGGTGACGACCAGATGGGTCGCGACGCGTTGGCGGCGCTCGTCGCTGAGGGTGTCGACACGGCGGGCGTTCGCGCGGTCAGCGGAGCCCCGACCGGCGTCGCCCTGATCATGGTCGACGAGCATGGCGAGAACCAGATCGCTGTCGCCTCCGGCGCCAACGTCGAGCTGGATCGCGCCTGGGTCCGTGCCTGTCTCGGCAGCCGGCGACTCGCTCCCGCCAGCGTCATCCTGCTCGGCCTCGAAGTCGGCGACGAACCGCTGCTGGAGGCGGCGAGCCATGCGCGGTCGGCTGGAGCCACGGTCATCCTTGATGTCGCGCCGGCCAGGCGGTGCGCCGAGGAGCTCCTCCGGTCGGTCACCATCCTGCAGACGGACCGCGGCGAGGCGTGCGCTTTGACGGGCATCCGCGACCCGACAGTCGCAGCCCCGACTTTGAGACTGCGCACCGGCGCGTCCGTGATCGTGACCCTTGGGCGGGATGGTGCGCTACTCGCGGACGGTAGCAGCGTCCGGTCGGTGCCCGGCCACCGGGTCTCGGCGGTGGACGCCACCGGTGCTGGCGACACGGCAGCTGGCGCCCTGGCCGCTGAACTGGCGTCGGGGGCGGACCTCCATGACGCATTGACCACGGCCATGCTCGCTGCGGCTATCTCCGTGACGGTGCCAGGAGCGCGGGCGGGGATGCCTCGCCGTGACGAGGTCAGGGCACTCGGAAGCTGACCACGTCCTGCGCTCCGTCGGTCAGCACGACGGCCGTGATGTCCCCATCTTCTGGGACCGCGAAGGTGACCGTGCCGGTGGCCGTCTCTCCCGCTTGTAGCTGACCGGCCCCCAGGGGCTCCGTCGCGTCGATGTCGGAGCGCGTGGTTCGACTGCTACCCTCGTCTTCCAGCTGCCAATCAAGTGCCCGGTAACTGAGCGATCCGGTCGCTTCGTAGCGGACTCGGACGACCAGCCATCCCATCCCCTCCGGGGCAGCCTGGCCGTTCACCCGCTGCCGCGGCAAGGGCGCGTTCACTTCGACCGTGCCGCTGGGACCGGCCGGACCGGCAAGGGCGTAAGGGACGCCCACCGATGGCTGGACCGGTCCGGGTGACGTGGTCGGGGCCACCGATGGGCTCGGTGCAGGAGTCCTGGGGCGAGCCGTGGGTGATCCGGACGGTGCGGAGGACGGTGCGGAGGACGGTCGGACGGACGAGCTCACCGATGCCGGTGCCGATGCTGATACCGATGGCGAAGCCCGGGCCGCGAGATCAACAGGACGGTAGACGATGAACACGACGGCGGCGACGGCGATGGCCGCCAGCAGGGCGACGGCGAAGAGGATGGCGTTGCGACCGATCAAGTCGCCACGGCGCTCGTGGAGCGGATCGTCAGGCGTCCTGCGATCGCTCATCGCGGCGAGTGGCAGCCGGGCCACGACGCTCGCATCACGTCATGATGACCGCTGCGCGGCTCAGATGGGCCGCCGATGCGCACGAAGGACCGATGATGAACGACTCAGCCGACCAGGACCCCGAGGACCGGGATGCCTCGGTCGTACGCGGGGCGACGACCAGCTCGAACCCGGCCCAGGCAACAGATATCGATGCCAACAGGAGCGGACACGGTGGCTCAGGTGGACCATCCGAGCCGGGCGCGGACGCCAAGGAAGAGGGGACCGTAGACCAGTCGATGGAGGAGATGCTAGGCGAGTAAGCCCTCAGGGTCGGGCCACGGCTAGCCGTCGGGCTGGCTCAGCGAGTCGCGACGGCGCGCGCGGCGCACGAAGGGCGCTGCCCGGAGTCGATCGAACACGGCAGCGGCGGTCGCGGCCTGGATCACGTCATCCGCGTCCTCGGCGAGCCACAGGCTCACAAGAGCCGTGTCGAAGGGCCGATGTGCTGTCTCGAGCTGCTCCGCGATAGAGTCCGTAAGACCATGAGCACGCGCGGATCGCCCGACTCCATCGCCGGCAACATCGCCCAATGGACGCTCACCAACGCCCAGCATACGGCGGGAGGCGCGGAGTCCCAGTGGGATCGGCGAGACATCACGTGGGGCGTATTCGGTGTCCGGGAGGATGCCATCGGCTCGCCGCTGGGAGACGTTTCGGACCTGGATGTGGTGGAGCTCGGCTGCGGCACGGCCTACTTCTCCGCGCGGCTGGCCCTGCGTGGGGCACGGCCGGTCGGCGTCGACCCGACGCCCGCGCAGCTGGCGACCGCGTTGGACATGCAGAGACGGACAGGCATCGTGTTTCCGCTGGTCGAGGCGCCCGCCGAGCTCGTGCCGCTTCCCGAGGCCTCCTTCGACCTTGCCTTCTCCGAGTACGGCGCATCGCTCTGGGCCGATCCACAGCTGTGGGTCCCGGAAGCGGCGCGACTCCTGCGTCCTGGTGGTCGTCTGGTATTCCTGACCAACTCCGTGCTTGCCTTCCTGTGCTCGCCCGATGTCGGGATGGTCGGGGAGACGCTGCAACGGCCGCAGTTCGGCATGTACCGCATCCACTGGCCCGATGAGCTGGGGACGGAGTTCCACCCCGCGCATGGGGATTGGATCCGTCTCCTGAAGGCCAACGGGTTCGATATCGATGACCTCATCGAGCTCCAGGCCCCGCCTGCTGCGCAGACCCACGCGTTCTACGACTACGTCAGCGCGGATTGGGCACGCAAGTGGCCGGCCGAGGAGATCTGGGTGGCGCGCAAGCAAACTTAGCGGCAACCATGGTGGGCAGCCTGGCTGCGGTGTGCGTGCCCCTACTCTCGCTTGGCCGCCACCCGAAGGCCGCTGCGAGGCCGTGCTGATGCTGGTGCGACGGACCGCTCCACGCTCCTGGACCTACAGTCCGAGCGGCGTCACAATGGGATCATCAACCTCGCTACCAATGGAGGCCGTTGATGGGCGACAAGGGACCCGGCAGCAAGGGCGGTGGCAAGAAGCCGAAGGGCGGTCCGAAGCCAGGGGACAAGAAGAAGGCTTAGCGACCCGGCGATGGCGGCGAAGTCAACGCGCCACGGCGAAGTCAACGCGCCACGGCGACGGGCGGGCCGACTGCGGCGCGGTGATGTGGCCCCGCTAGCCGTCGCATGTGTACTGGCGACCCCCTAGTCGGCGCTGTAGCGGGCGGCGGCGTCGATGCGGTCGACAAGAGCGCTCAGGGGGATATCGCCGTCCAGGGGCGTCGAGACATCGTCGTGCTCGTCGATCGACCAC
>JACCYW010000127.1 GCA_013696275.1 Chloroflexota bacterium
TCACAGCCCGATGCTCGGTCGTTTGGTCCAGCCCCGAGGCCGAAGCGCGGCCGACGACGTTCGTGAACCGGGCGAACGACTTCCCTGACCCACTTCAGGAAAGGCTTCGCATCGGATCTCGGTCGGATGGGTCATCCGGCGCACCAAACCCTACGGCGCCCCAAACCATCTACGGCGCACCAAACTCCTACGGCGCACCGATCTACCTACGGCGCACCGATCTACCTGCGGCGCCCCAACCATCTACGGAACCACCTTCCGGAAAGGCGCCGCAAGGTCAACCGTTTCGGACAGCACTGTAGGCCGCCAGCGCGCGTTGACGTGCCTCGGCGTGGTCCGCGATGGGCGATGGATAGTCCCGCCCGATGACGCAGCCGGCCGCCCGTTGCTCGTCGCCACTCATCTTCCACGGCTCGTGCAGCCGCGCTAGCGGCACGCCCTCCAGCTCAGGCACCCACCGCCGCACGAAGGCACCGTTTGGGTCGAAGCGCTCCGCCTGCAGGACGGGGTTGAAGATCCGGAAGTAGGGCTGTGGGTCGGTGCCGGTGGAGGCGACCCATTGCCAGCCGCCGTTGTTGTTGGCGAGGTCGCCGTCCGTCAGGTGGGCCATGAAATGACGCTCGCCGCGGCGCCAGTCGATGAGCAGATCCTTGGTCAGGAATGAACCGACGATGAGCCGCGCTCGGTTGTGCATCCAGCCTGTGGCCATCAGCTGGCGCATCGCGGCGTCGACGACCGGATAGCCCGTGCTGCCTGCGCACCACGCTTGGAAGTCGTCTTCGTCCTCCGACCAGGCCATGCCCTCGAACTGGGCCAGATACGGTCCGCGCGTCACACCTGGTCGGTGCCACAGGACGTGGTGGTAGAACTCGCGCCAGACCAGCTGACGGCAGTAGGCGGCCGGTCCCCTGCCCTCCCGCTTGGCCCGCCGATAGACCTCCAGCGGCGACAGCAGGCCCCAATGGAGGTCCTGACTGAGTCGGGAAGTGCCGTCCGCGGCCAGATCATCCCGGCGGCTGTGGTAGTCATCCAGGCCTGATCGCAGCCAGCGACCCAGCCGGTCGCGGGCGGCCTCCTCGCCTGGTTCAGGCAGGTCGGCAGGCGGCCGCTCCGGGACCCGTAAGTCGGCGGACGACGGCCATGTCCCTGGGTCGGCCGAGCCAGGCAGGTCGATCGACCTGGGCGCGTCGAGCGCGTCCCGCAGCGGTAGCTGGCGCCAGGCCCGATGGAAGGGGGTGAAGACGCTGAACGGGCCGCCGGCCGCGCTGATGACCTCTTCCGGCTCGTGGACGAGGATGCCGCGCCGGGCGCGCAGGCTTCGACCGTCCGACTCGAGGGCCTTTCCGACCTGCCCGTCCCGGAGTCGAGCGTACGGACCATAGTCGCGACTCACCAGCACGACGTCGGCTCCGACCTCGGCCGCGAAACGGGGCACCACCTCCGCCGGTCGACCCGTCCGAACGTGGAGCCGACTTCCGCGGTCGCGCAGCGCCTGGTCGAGGAGCCTGGCCGAGCGGTCCATGAACCAGACCCTGTTGGGCGCCGGCCAGCGGCCGCCCAGGAGAGCATCGTCGAACACGAAGAGCGGCACTACCATGCCGGCACGCGAGATGGCGTCGGCCAGCGCCGGGTGGTCGTGCAGGCGAAGATCGCGCCGGAACCAGACCACTGCTGTACGCCACCGTTCCCCACCGCCTGGGTCGCTCGAAGGCATGCTCCTGCCCGGCCCTACAACTGGCCGACCGCGATCAAGACCACCCCGACCACAGCCAGCCCGACGCCGGCCGTGCGCAGAGCGTTCAGACGCTCGTGCAGGAACAGCCGCGCGAGTAGCGCTGTGACGATGGGATAGAGCGACGATAGGACGACCGCGATGGCCAGGTCGCCCTGCGCGTTGGCGAGCAGGAAGAAGAGATTGCCGCCCAGGTCACCCAGGCCGGAGAGGACGAAGAGCGGCAGCAGGCGAAGCGGGAAGCGGTAGGAAGGGAATCGACGCCGAGCCGCCATGACCACCAGGAGCAGGGCGACGACCGCCAGGCCAGCCGCCCTGACCATCATGATGGGCCACCAGGTCTCGCCGCCGGCCGCCCGCGCCTGGTCGATGGCCAGGAAGAAGCCGGCGAAGCCAAGTCCCGCCAGCAGCACCAGGCTGAGTTCGTTGCTGATGCCGGTCGAGCTTGCTGTCGTGGCTCGACCGTCCGTCGACCCGGTCGAACCGCCCCGGGCGGGCAGGCTGATGAGCACCACCGCCAGGAGCGCGGTCGCGATACCGGCCAGCAGTGGCGGCGTTTGGGCCGCACCGTTGGCCAGCCCGACCACGGCCGGCACAGCCGCGGCGATGAGTGCCGCCAGTGGAGCGACCAGTCCCATCGTGCCGCGGGCGAGCGCGATGTAGAAGGCGCCCAGCCCGCACACGCCGCTGGCGCCGGCGAGCGCTGCCCACGCCAGCGCCAGCCCGCCTGGAACGGCCTCGCCGGAGGCGGCCACCAGCACCACTGTGGCCGTGATACCGGTCAGCTGGGTCAGGGTCAGGCTGACGACGACTGACACGAAGCGGCTGGCGACCCCGCCGGAGAAGTCTCCGATGCCCCAGCTCAGGGCCGAGCACAGCGCGAGCAGTGAGGTGACGAGGCTCAGGCCGGCTCCGAGGACGGTCGGACCAGTGGCCCATTGGCGGTCAATTCGATGACCTTGTCAGCCCGTGAGTCATAGCGGTCCGAGCAGGTCAGATAGATGACCTGGTGATCGGCCGAGATCTTCTTGAGCAGGTCGAAGGCGCGCAGCGCACGATCGTCGTCGAAGGTGACCAGCGGATCGTCGAACACGAGCGGCGGCCGGCGGTCCTGGGTCACCTGGCGCACCAGACCGAGTCGCGCCGCCAGGTAGATCTGGTCGAGCGTGCCGCGCGAGAGCTCGGTGGCGGGGACCCAATCCTGCTTCTCGGCAGAGTGGACGCTCAGATCCAGCGCGTTCTCGTCGACGCGGATGCGCTCGTACCGGCCATCCGTGATCTTCGACACATCAGGGCCCATCCACTCTTCCAGGAAGCGGGCCGCCTTCTTCATGGTCGCCACTTCTGCCGCATCCAGTGCTGTCAGAGCCGTTTGATAGACCCGTAGCCGCCGCTCTATGGCGGCCAACTGCTGGCGCATCTGGTCCAGCCGCTCAGCCGTGGTGGCGACCTCTTCCGCGTCGGTCGGATTGCTGTCCACGACGGAGCGCGCGGTCGCCTCGTCGGTCATCGCTCTTTCCCGGTCATCACGCGTCGAGCGTACGGCCGCGTCGGCGCTTTGGCGGTGTCCGGGCGGATCGGCTCCCACGGCACCCATGCCGGCCAGGGCGTGGCGTGCCTCATCGGCGGTGGCAGCATGGCGGTCGCGCAGTCGCGCGACATCCTCGGACTCGTCGAGTGCTTCGATGAGCAAGCCGCGGTACTCGGCGCGCAGCCGGTCGATGCCTGCGACGTGATCCGACTCGGCCGTCAGCATCGCATCGGCGGTCGCCAGGTCGGGCATCCCCAACGCCGCGATCTGCGTCTGGCGTTGCCTTTCCGCCGCCTTGAGTCCCTCTTCCAGATCGGAGCGCCCACTCAGGCGCCGGGCGATCTCCGTCTCCAGCATCTCGTTCTGCAGACGGACCTCGGATGCGCGTCGGCGGCGCAGCAGTGCCACCAGCAGCAGGACCGCCGCCAGTGCCGCCAGGCCGACGGCAGCGGCGATGCCGGCCACACCCTGGACCAGCACCGCTACGGCGGCTGCCCCGATGACCGCCAGCACAGTCAGCGCTACGAGCGGTAGCCACCGCGGTGCCGGACGGACCTCGGCCTGCCAGGAAGACACGTCCGGCTGGCTGGCCAGTTCGGCCCGCTTCTCCAGGATGTCGAACTCCAACGACCGAAGCCGCTCCACGCCTGTCCGAAGCGCGGGCAAGGCCATCGCCGACGGGTGGCTGGCTTCGGAACGATCGATATCAGCGCGCAGCTCGGCCGCCCGCTTGTAGCGCTGATACTCGGCCTCTGCCTTCGTCTTCCGGGCGAGGGCGTCGACGGCTCGTTCGGCCATCTGCAACTCGGCCTGGGCCTGACTCAGCTTCGCGTCGAGCGCTTCGCGGCGGCTTGTCGCGGCGGCGAGTAGCCCGCGATCCCGTCCCAACGTCACCAGTCCCGACTCGCCCCGGGCGACTTGATCGCCCAGCCTGGCGATCTCGTCGCGCGTCTGCCTCAGAGGACCAGGATTCTTGGGCCCATCCGCGCGCGTCCGGGCGATCGCTTCCTGAAGCTTCCGGCGCGCCGCGAAGGTGCCCCGATCGGCCCCACTCATCGACAGTTGCAGGCGGTCCCGCAGAGCGCCCTCATCTCGATCGAGGTCGGTCAGTTCCTGGTGTCGGATGCATGCCGTGGAGCGGAAGAACTTCTCCGATGGGATGCCGGTCAGCTCGGCCAGCCGGGCGTCGACAGCGGTCGGGTCGGTCTGGACCTCCGTGCCCAATACCAGCCGGGATGTACCGTTCGTGCCCGCGAAGACCTTCCACACGCTGCCATTGCCGTCCTCCGCCTGGAAGTCCATCCGCACCTGGGGCGGGGACTCGCCGTTGGCCCACGTGCGGATGCCATCGAGTTCCTGGGCGGTCGAGGTCGGTCGGCGGAAGAGGGCCATCTCGACGGCCCGCTGAATGGTCGACTTGCCGACCTCGTTGGGACCGCGGATGACGGTCAGGCCGACAGCCAGCTCGAGCTCCAGGTCGGCGTGACGCTTGAAGTCCGTCAGCCGCAGCTTGGTGATGCGCATCGCTTCAGACCAGGGTCACGCGTTTGGGATCGTCCAGCAGGACGCGCAGCAGGTGGAGCGCCTCCCGCTGCTCGGCGGCGACGTCGGCCGCGCCAGCCACCTCGGCAGCCGTGATGCTCGTCTGGAGTCCACGGGTGAAGACGCCGGCGATGGTATCGGGCGGAGGTGGTACGCCCTGGGGTAGCGGCGCCACGGCTGCGTTCCTGATCCGGAGACCGAAGAACGAAGGCTTGAGCTGCTGCTCGACCTCATCCGTCTTCAGATCGAGCGCTTCGGGCAGGACGCCCAGCAGCCTCAGATCGAGGACCACATCGGCATCAGCCCGGGCCGCCAGGCTGCGGACCAGGGCATCCTGCGAGTCGAGCGCGGCCACGTCCACGTCCTCTCGCTGGAACCGGGTCCGACCGACAGCGATGGGCTCGACGGCCACAATGGTCCGCTCATCCTTGACCTCAAGGGTCACCAGGAGAACACGACCTGCGCCGTCCTGGTCGACCGCGACCGCCTCGGGCGCGCCTGAGTAAGCCCAGGTGGTCTGCCCGGCGCGGTCCTGGCGAAAGGAGTGCCAGTGGCCCAGGGCCAGGTAGTCGAGCCCGCTGGCGGCGACCTCCTGGGCCGTGAACAGCACGTCGTCCGCCTCGACCTTGCCCTCCACGCGGAGCGACCCATGGATCATGCCGACCTTGAACCGGCCCCGGCCGTCCGCTTTGGCGTCGTGACCCTGAAGCGGGCTCTGGGCGGACGTCTTGGTGTCGGAGACGAAGCCACGAACGAGCAGGTCCAGATCGGCGAAGAAGACGTCAGGCTGGGTCGAGGTGAGAACGGTGACCAGATCGCTGTCCCGCTTCTGCCGGGCCATGGCGGGCAGGTCGAAGGCGCGGTAGATGGAGGCAGCGTCATAGCAGTCATGGGTGCCCGGGATGAGGACGCTGCGCACGCCTCGTTCGGCCAGCCGGTGCAGTTCGCCCGCGGCACGCTCCACCGAGCGTCGCGGCTGGGCGTTCGAATCGAAGAGATCACCGCAGATCAGGAACACATCCGCTTCGCGCTCGATGGCCACATCGATGGCTCGGGCGAAGGAGCTGAACTGACGCTCGCGCAGGGATGAGGCGACCTCACCCAGATCGTGATGACGTGCCCCCAGGTGCACGTCGGCCGTATGCAGCAGGCGAACCACCGACCCCAGTGACCTCCCTGTTCGGGGACCCGAGACAGGGCGGATGCCCCTCGGCTCCGCCCTCGGCTCGGCCGGTCTGATCCCTCCGGATGATCCTACACGGCTCCGCGCTTGTCCGACCACCCTTACGGTGGTAGGCTCTGGTAAGACTTCCGGTGCGCCCCAGCAGGGACCCTCGGTAGAGCACCATGGGACGCGCGGCGCCCGGCTTTCGAGACGCCACGCCTGGTTCTGGCTGCCCTCCGCGCTGTGGTGTCCGGACGTACGGAATGCAAGAACGCTGCCCAGGGGAGGTCCGGCTCAAGTGTCCTATACCGATCGAAACGTGACGTGTCTGGACTGTGGCATCGAGTTCGTCCACTCTGCCGCTGACCAGGAGTTCTACGCACAGAAGGGCTTCAGTTCCGATCCCAAGCGCTGCTCCAGTTGTCGCGCCACGCGCCGGGCGACGCGTGAGCTGAACGGCGGCTACGAGGTCCGCGAGATCGGCGGCCCGCGTGGATACGAGCGGGGTGACTACCGGCCCACGCGCGAGTACTTCGCCGTCATCTGTTCCAAGTGCGGTAACGCCGCTCAAGTCCCCTTCAAGCCGCGCATGGACAAGCCGGTCTACTGCTCCGACTGCTTCCGGCAGGTCCAGACCGCCTGAGCAGGTAACGTCGACGGCCCGCGTCCTGTAGCCCTGCCCACCTCGGCGGATCGAAGGGAGATCTGATGCCCAAGCCCAAGCGCGACAAGCGGACTGGCAAGGAACGCACGGCGCCGAACGGCGGCCGACCGAGTGCCAGCGATCAGGTATCGGCCAAGAACACGATGGCCGGTCCATCGACCCCTTTCACCGTCAAGGATGCGGGCGTGTCGTCCTCACGCCCGGTCGCCAAGCCGGACGGCTCGGCATGGCACGATGCGGCCAGGGAGACGCTTCTGGCCGACAAGGTCAAGGCGACGGAAGTGCTCTCGGCGGGCATGCCCTACAACGCGAACAAGGCTGCCGAGCATGGGCGCCTCGCCGGCCGGACGCCACCTGAAGGCGTCACGGTCGAGCCAACCTCACCGGCAGCGACTGCCAGCACGGTCAGC
>JACCYW010000128.1 GCA_013696275.1 Chloroflexota bacterium
GGTGGGATGCCGATGAGCGACAGCAGGAAGAGTGTCATGGCCACGCCCAGCAGCGGCGCTCGCCGGCCAAGGCCGGCGAAGCTGCCGATCTGGCTGGTCACGCCGGGGCGCCGTTGGAGGGCCGAGACGCAGGCGAAAGCGCCCAGGTTCATGAACGCATAGACGGCGACATAGAAGAAGAGCGCCTCGAGACCCTGCTGCTCCGCCACGGAGCCCGCCGGCGCACCTGCGAAGGCAGCGAGCCCGACCAGCATGTAGCCGGTGTGGGCGATGGAGCTATAGCCGAGCATCCGCTTGATGTTGTCCTGACCGATGGCCACCAGGTTGCCCAGCGTCATGGTCACCGCAGCCAGGATGATGACGGCGCCGACCCAGTCGGCCTTGAGTGGCGCCAGCGCCTCCACGAACAGGCGCAGGATGAGTGCGAAGGCAGCGATCTTGGGCCCGACCGAGAGGTACCCGGTGACCGGCGTCGGCGAGCCCTGGTAGGCATCGGGTGTCCAGTAGTGGAAGGGCACGGCGGCGATCTTGAAGGCGACCCCGGTCGTCAGCAGCGCCAGCCCCATGGCCAGACCGGGCGCCAGCGTGGTCGACCCGGCGGCCACATCGGCCAGCACGCCGGCCACGCCGGCCACGCGCGTGGAGCCGGTGTAGCCAAGCACGAGGGCCAGCCCGAACAGGAGGATGGCACTGGAGAAGCTGCCCAGCAGGAAGTACTTGACGGCGCCCTCGGTCGACAATCCGTCGCGTTTGGCGTAGCCCGCCAGCATGTAACCGGGCAGCACCAGGAGCTCCAGGCCCAGGAAGAGGATGAGCAGATCGCGTGCGCCGGCGAGCAGCATCGCGCCGCTGATGGCGAACAGCAGAGTGGCGGTGAATTCGGCCATCGGCAGGCCGCGCGGCTTCAGGTAGTCGACCGCGAACAGTGCACTCAGGAGAGCGATGAAGACGAACAGGAGGTCCAGGAAGGTCGTCATCTGGTCGCGCACGTAGACCCCCGCGCCGAGCGCGTCAGGGAAGACCTGGTGGCCCGCTCCGGGCAGCAGTCCGATGCCCGCCGGTAGCGGCCCGCATACGGCCACCACGACCATGATGGCCGCCAGACCGGTCACCGCCAGGGCGCTGATGAGCTGATCGCGGCCGGGCACGATCATGTCCACGACTATCACCGCCATGGCCAGGACGACCACCAGGATGAGCGGCAGCAGGGCCAGGATGTCGTTCTGGCTCACGGCCCAGCAGCTCCCACCAGCGGCGCGGCTACCCGGGCCAGCACCTCGGTCACCGGCATGGCGATGAGATCGAGCACCAGGCCCGGTGCCACACCCAGGGCCAGCGTCAGCCCGACCAGCGGCGTCACGGTAAGCAGCTCGCGGGGCGTCATGTCCGTGAGGTGGTGACCAAGCCCGCGCAGGAAGTCCGACAGCTCACCGAAGACGACCCGCTGGAACATCCACATCAGGTAGGCCGCCGAGAGGATGATCACGAACGTCGCGATGGCGGCGGCGATGGGCGAGACGTCGAACGTGCCCAACAGGACCAGGAACTCGCCCACGAAGCCGGACATGCCGGGTAGGCCCAGCGAAGCGAGCATGAAGAAGCCGAATATCGCGGCATAGACCGGTGTCGGGGCCGCCAGCCCGCCCATCTTGGCGATGGCTCGGTCGTGCGTCCGTTCATAGATCACCCCGACCAATAGGAAGAGGGCACCGGTGATCACACCGTGGTTGACCATCTGCAGGATGGCTCCCTGCAGGCCCTGCTCCTGGAAGATGAATATGCCCAGCGTCACGAAGCCCATGTGGCTGACCGACGAGTAGGCCACCAACTTCTTCAGATCCGGCTGGACCAGGGCCACGATGGCGCCGTAGATGATGGCGATGAGTGAAAGCACGATGATGGCCGGTGCCCATTCCTGGGCTGCCTGCGGGAAGAGCGGCAGGGCGAAGCGGATGAAGCCGTAAGCGCCCAGTTTCAGCATCACCGCGGCCAGGATGACCGATCCGGCGGTCGGTGCCTCCACGTGTGCATCGGGCAGCCAGGTGTGCAGCGGGAACATCGGTACCTTGATGGCGAAGGCCAGGAAGAAGGCGCCGAAGGCCAGGAACTGCAGCCCCGGGTCGAAGCCGAAGGTGCGCAACTGCTCGAAGTCGAAGGCGCCCGCCCAACTGCCCGTGGCGGCCTGGAAGCTGAACGCGGTGGCCAGGATGGCCACCAGCATCAGCAGCGACCCGACCAGCGTGTAGAGCACGAACTTGAGCGTTGCGTAGATCCGGTTGGTGCCGCCCCAGATACCGATGATGAGATACATCGGCACCAGCACGATCTCCCAGAAGATGTAGAAGAGGAAGAGGTCGAGTGCCAGGAATACGCCGATGAGGCCCACTTCCAGGATGAGGAAGGAGATGAGGTACTCCTTCATGCGCGACTTGATGGGCCCGAAGCTGGCCAGGATGCTGATGGCCGAAAGGGTCGTGGTGAGGATGACCAGGACGAGCGAGATGCCGTCCAGGCCGAGCTTGTATTCGATGCCGAAGGCGGGGATCCAACCGACCTCCTCGACCGCCTGGAAGCCGGCGATGTCGGGCCGGAAGTCGACCAGCAACGCCAGGGAGGCGACGAAGGCGACCACCGCGGCAGTCAGCGCCAGCCAGCGGATGAGACCCTCCCGCTGGCGAGGCACCAACGCGATGAGCAGCGCGCCGACCAGCGGCGCGAACGTCACGACAGTCAGCAGTGGCACGCCCGACAGGACCATCAGCGCGTCACCACCACGAGATAGCCCAGCGCGATGATGAGCAGACCGGCCGCGATGCCGAGCGCGTAGTTCTGCACGTGGCCGGTCTGGATCTGGCGCAGTCCCCCGCCGGACGAGCGGGTCAGGTTGGCGATCCCGTTGACGGTGCCGTCGATGATGTGGACATCGAACCACCACAGCGCTCGCGCGACCAGGCCGCCCAGGCGAACGAAGAGCAGATCGTTCAACTCATCGAAATACCACTTGCCTTTGGAGAATGCGTAGGCCGGCCGCAGGCGCTGCGTGAGACGCTCGACCGCCTCGGGCTGCGGCCGTCGTGAAAGGAAGCCGAAGAAGCGCCAGCCGAGAAGCACGCCGGCGACCGACACGCCGGTGCTGATGAGCAGCAGGGTGCCATCGATGCCGAAGAGCTGGTAGTCACCGCCGGCGTGGCCCAGTGTCTCCTCAGCGCCGTGGAACACGGGCTCCAACCAACCGTGCAGGATGCCGTTCTCGAACGGGAAGCCCAGCGCCAGCCCGACGACCGCACTGGCCACTGCCAGCACGACCAGCGGGACCGTCATCGAGCGCGGCGACTCGTGTATCCGCGGCTCCACCTCCGGATCCACGTGGCTTGGACCGTAGAAGGTCTTGCCCATCAGCCGGAACATGTAGAAGCCGGTCATCAGGGCGACCACGATGCCGATGAACCAGACCCAGGCGAAGCCGAGCTTGAAGGACTCGGCCAGGATCTCATCCTTGGAGAAGAACCCGGCCAGCGGCGGGATGCCGGCGATGGCCAGTGACCCGACCAGCATGGTCAGGTGGGTGATGGCGATGCGTTTGCGCAGGCCGCCCATCCGATCCATGTCCTGTTCATCGTGAACGGCGTGGATGACCGAGCCTGAGCCCAGGAAGAGGAGTCCCTTGAAGAAGCCGTGCGTCAAGAGGTGGAAGATGGCCGGTATGAATGCGCCCACGCCCAGGGCGGCGAACATGTAGCCCAGCTGGGACAGCGTGGAGTAGGCCAGCACGCGCTTGATGTCGGTCTGGGTGAAGGCGATCGAGGCGGCCATGATGGCCGTGAAGATGCCCACTGCAGCGACCACCACGAGCGCCTCCGGAGCCTGAGCGAAGAGCGGATTGGAGCGCGCCACCAGATAGACCCCCGCGTTGACCATGGTCGCCGCGTGGATGAGCGCGCTGACCGGTGTCGGGCCCTCCATCGCGTCGGGCAGCCACACGTGGAGCGGGAACTGAGCGCTCTTGCCCATCGCTCCGGCGAAGAGCAGCAGGCAGATGCCGATCATGTGCCACTGCTCGATGGCGCCCGTCGCCAGCGCTTCCGGCAGAAGCTGGAAGACCTGTCCGAAGTCGAGCGTCCCGACGGTCGTCCAGATGGCCACGATGCCGAGCGTGAAGCCGACGTCTCCGACGCGGTTGACCAGGAACGCCTTCTTGGCCGCCAGTGCTGCGCTCCGGCGGCGGTACCAGAAGCCGACCAGCAGGTACGAACACAGCCCCACCAGCTCCCAGGCCACGAAGAGCAGCAGGAAGTTGTCGGCCAGGACCAGCAGCAGCATGCTGAACATGAACAGGTTGAGATAGGCGAAGAAGCGCCACCGCCCCGGGTCATGGGCCATGTACCCGATCGAGTAGATGTGGACCAGCATCCCGACCGTCGCGACCACGATGAGCATGACCGCCGTCAGCGCGTCGACGCCGAAGGCGATGTCGACCGTGAAGGCACCAGCCGGGATCCACTCGTACACCAGCACGTGCAGGCCGGCTTCGCCGAAGGCTCCCACGAAGAGCGTCTGGTAGACCAGCACCATGGCGGCCAGCCAGGTCAGCACGATGGCCGCGACGGCGATGATCCAGGCCCGTCCGCCCAGCCGCCGGCCGATCAGCGCGGTCAGCCCGAAGCCGATGAGCGGCAGCACGATGAGCGAAAGGACGAGCGCCTGATCCGTTGCCGAGACGGCGCCGGGCACGGCCTCCGGCGCCGCTGTGAAGAACGGCACGCTATTCGCGCATCGACGCGTACTCGTCTACGAGGGGCGTCCGCTTGTTCCGGTAGATGGCGATGACGATGGCCAGCCCGACGGTCGCCTCAGCCGCCGCGACGGCCATGACGAAAAGCGCGATGAGTGCTCCATCGCCCGCCAGGCTGGGCACGAACGCGCCGAAGGCCACGATCGACAGGTTCACCGCGTTGAGCATCAGCTCGATGGACATGAGCATCGCGATGGCGTTGCGCCTGGCCAGGAACCCGAACGTGCCGATGGCGAACAGGAGCCCGGACAGGATGAGATAGGCGTCCAGCGACTGGCTCATGACTCGTCCCGCGGAGCTGGTAGGCGACCAAGCGTCGGTTCATCGACGGCACGCGCGCCCGGATCAGGCGAGTCCTCGCGCTTGGCCAGGAACACGCCGCCGATCACGGCCGCCAGGAGCAGCACGCTGACGACCTCGAAAGCGAGCACGTAGTCGGTGAAGAGTAGGTTGGCGATGAGTGTCGTGGCGCTGGCGACGACGCCCGTGGCCGCACCCGGCCAGTCGGTGTAGATGACGACCACGATGATGATGACCGCCAGTCCGACCGCCGCCAGGGCGCCCGCCCACGACTGGTGGTGGAAGACCAGGTTTGACGGGCCGGCTTTCGATTGGGTGAGCATGATGGCGAACAGGATGAGGACGCTGATGGCGCCGATGTAGATGAGCACCTGGGCGGCCGCCACAAGGGGCGCTCCAAGGAGCACGTAGATGCCGGCCAGGGCGGCGAACGAGAGGACCATGAACAGGCCGGAGCGGATGATGTCGCGGCCCAGCACGACCATCAGGCCGCCGCCCAGCATCAGCCCGGCCAGGACCAGGAAGATCAGGTCGTCCCAGGCCCAGCCGATGAAGGGGACCGTCTGCGGCAATGCCACGGCGGCGACCCGGGCTCAGCGGGCGTGAGCGTGGCCCGTCGGCCCGCCCGTGCCGTGACTTCCGCCCGGACCGTGATGGTCGCCATCACCAGCGCCATCGCCCCGACCATGACCGTGCCCGTCGCCCGGACCATGACCGTCGCGACCATGCCCGTTGCCCAGGTTGCCGGGCAGCATGGGCAGCGACCGTGCCGCTGGGATGGCGCGTCCATCGGCCCGGGCTCGCTCCACCCAATCGCGTTCCTTGCGCAGGTAGCTCAGCTCCGTGTCCTGTTCGATGGCGCTGATGGCCATCAGGTCGATCATCGGCTCCTGGCGACTCTCGTGACTCAGCTCGAAGTCGGGGCCGCAACGCAGCGCATCGTAGGGGCACGCGTCGACGCAGATGCCGCACAGGATGCAGCGGCTCTCGTCGACGTCGTAGCGTTCCAGCACTCGCGGCTTGGGCATCAGCGCGCCGGTGGGACAGGTTTCCGCGCACCGTCCGCACGAGACACACGGCGTGGTGTTGAGGCTCATGTCCAGCGGCGTGGTCACCAGCGTGTCGAAACCGGTGCGCATGAAGTCGTAGCAGGCGGCCCCGACGATCTCCTTGCACACGTTCGCGCAGCGGCCGCAATCGATGCACCGAGAGGGCTCGCGCAGGATGAAGGCGTGGCTGTCATCCCGGATGTAGTCGTGGTTGGTACCGGTGAAGCGGTTCTCCGAGACGGAGCGGAAGCTGAAGGCGCCGCGGGCCTGCGGCTCCAGCGTCTTGAGGGTGGTCCCGTACTCGATGCCCTGGCGCCGCAGATCGCAATAGCCGATGGCCTCACAGGTGCACTGGAGGCAGCGCTTGGACTCGGCCATCGCCTCGGTCTGGCTGTACGGGATCTCATATTCCACGTAGCTCTTGTTACGGACATCGGCCGGCATCGCGCGCAGCCGGAGGCGAGGCTCCTTGACCTCATCCGTGTAGGGCACGATGGAGAGGAACTCCGGCTGCGGCTCAGCCAACGTCTGGCGCGTCCGGATGGCGTCGAGGTCGTGCCCCTGGAGGTAGGCGTCCATGGCGTACGCGGCGCGCCGACCCTCGGCCACGGCCTCCACCACGGTGGCCGCACCTATCCGAACGTCGCCGGTCCCGAATACGCCCGCCCGGCCCGTGCCGAAGGTCACGGCATCTGCCGCCAGCCGGCCGTTCCTGGTCGCGCCCACCCCGTCCGAGCCGCGCTCCAGCCAGGCGAGGTCGGGTCCCTGCCCGATGGCCAGGAGGACCCGGTCACAGTCGATGATGAACTCGGTCCCACTCACCGGCTCAGGCCGCCGCCGCCCGGAGGCATCGGGCTCGCCCATGCGCATGCGCTGGAACTCGACGCCGGTGACGTTGTTGGCGTCGTCGGTCAGGACCCGCGTCGGGGCTGCCTGGAAGATGGCGCGGGCACCCTCCTCGAGCGCTTCGTGGACCTCGTTGGCGGCCGGCATGTCCTTCATATCCCGCCGATAGACCAGCGTGACCTGGGCGGCTCCCTGGCGAACGGAGGTGCGCGTGCAGTCCATCGAGGTGAAGCCACCGCCGATGACCACCACGCGCTTGCCGGCGTGGCCGGGGAACGGCAGGCCGAGGGTCGCGATGCGCAGATACTCCAGGCCGTCGAAGACGCCTGTGGCATCCTCGCCGGGCACTCCCAGGCTGTTCGTGTCGTAGCAGCCGATGGCCACGCAGACCGCGTCATAGCCCTGGTTCTGGAGATCATCGAGGGTGAAATCCCGGCCCAGTGCACTGTCCGTGACCATGCGCACCCCCAGGTCCCAGAGCGACTGATACTCCGCCTCCAGGACCTCCACCTTGGGCAGCCGGTACTGCGGGATGCCGTAGCGCAGCATCCCGCCGGGCGCCGGATCGCGCTCGAAGACGGTCACGTCGTGGCCCGCGATGGCCAGGTAGTAGGCCGCAGACATGCCGGCCGGTCCAGATCCGATGACCGCCACGCGCTTGCCCGAGGCAGGCTTGACGTCGAACGGCACCGGCGCGCTCTGACCGCGCTGCTGCGCCTTGATGACCTGGTCACCGGCCCAGCGGTGGGTATCGCGGATGGCGATGGCCTCATCCACCTCGTCGCGCCGGCAGTGCTCCTCACAGGGCGCCGGACAGACCCGGCCAAGGACGCTGGGGAAGGGGATCGTGCGCTTGAAGATGCGGGTCGATTCGCGCGGGTCGCCTTCCGCGTTGGCCTTCAGGAAGCCAGGGATATCGATATGGGAAGGGCACTTGTTCTGGCACGGTGGCAGGCAGTAGGCGTTGTGGTCGGAGAAGATGAGCTCCAGGTTCGTCTTGCGGATGGCCCGGATGCGTGGCGTCTGGGTACGCACGACCATCCCGTCCTCGGCCGCCCGCGAGCAGCTGATTGGCGGCTGCTCCGCACCCTCCAGCTCCACCACACACATGCGGCAGGCACCGAAGCCGGGCAGCTTGGGTTCGTAGCACAGGGTCGGCACCTCGATGCCGTTGTCGCGGCAGATCTCCAGGATGGTCTGCCCTTCGCGACCTGTGAACTGGCGTCCATCGACCTCGATGGTCAGCGCCGGTGCCGAGAGCGGGCGCTGCGGCGCCTGTGTCTCGAGCAGGCGCTCGATGGCGGCGTCGGGGATGGCCTCTCGGGTCTGCGGCAGCGTCTGGGTCATCGGCTGGGGCGCTCCGGAAGTCGGACCTGGGGAAGGGCAGTCACGAGGCGGCTCCAGCAGCGACACGGATGGGCTGGCAGACGCCCGCCGGGCAGACACCCCGGACGATGTGATCCTGGAACTCGGGGCCGAAGTATCGCATCCCGCTCAGCAGCGGGTTGGTGGCGCTCGATTCGAGAGCACAGAGGGCGGCGGCGCGGGTGTCGGCCGCCAGATCGGCCAGCAACTCGGCGTCGGTGGGCCGTGGATGACCAGTCATCATCCGCTCGCCGATCTCCGCCAGGCGACGCAGGCCGATGCGACAAGGGATGGTCTTGCCACATGCTTCGTCATTGAGATAGCGGGTCATCAGGGCTGCCAGGTCGACCAGGCAGGTCCGTTCATCGACCACCACCAGGCTGCCCGAGCCCCAGATGGCGCCGCTTCCAGCGAGCCGCTCCGGGGTCATCGGCAGATCGAACTCCGAAGGCGGCAGGAGACCGCCCGACGGACCGCCGACCAGCACCGCCTTGGGTGTCCCCGCCACGCCCGCCAGCCTAAGGATCGATTCGACCGAGCTACCCATCGGCACCTCGGCGATGCCCGGCCGCGCTACGGCGCCGGTCACCTGGATGAGCGTCGTGCCGGCCATCCCTTCGGCTCCGACAGCCTGGAAGGCCTGGGCGCCCTGGGCCATCAGCCAGGGCACAGCGGCCAACGTCTCAACGTTGTTGACCACCGTCGGCTTGCCCCACAGGCCGCTCTCGGTGGGGTACGGCGGGCGCTGGTCGGGCTGGGCGCGCCGGTTCTCCAGGGCGCGCAGGAGGACCGTCTCCTCGCCGACCACAAAGGAGCCGCTGATCTCCCGGACCTCGACGTGCAGGTC
This sequence comes from Chloroflexota bacterium, assembly GCA_013696275.1. Classification (GTDB taxonomy): domain Bacteria; phylum Chloroflexota; class Limnocylindria; order Limnocylindrales; family CSP1-4; genus Palsa-1032. The sequence goes on from JACCYW010000128.1 coordinate 9,200, forward strand.
GAAGCCGCTGTCCAGCACGGCCGTCCCCAGCAGGCCTTGCTCCTCCGCGGCGCGGATGGTCTCACGAAGCCGCCGGACGGCGACAGTCGCGCCGGGTCGCAGGCAGATGTATGCCTGATGCGCACCGACGGCATAAGCCGCCAGCGCCACGCCCTCCACGACGGCATGCGGATCGCGTTCCATGAGCGTCCGGTCCAGCTGGGCACCGGGATCAGCCTCGAAGCCATTGGCCACCACGAAGCGCTCGCGGCCGGGCTGGTCAGCGCAGGCGCGCCACTTACGGCCGGTCGGAAAGCCGGCTCCGCCGCGCCCTCGCAGACCAGCTTCGCTGACCAGCCCGATGATCTGGTCGGGGTCCATCGAACCGACCGCCGTCCGCCAGGCGCGCCATGCGCCGGCTGCTTCAGCCCTGGCCATGGACGGCTCGGTGGCTGCATCCCCGGCGCGAGCCAGCAGGATGGAGGGCGACCCTTGCTCGGTAGCCAGGATGTCCACGGCTCAGACCTGTCGTTCGGCCGGCAGGTGGACGGTGCGCAGATGGGTCGCCAACTCGGTCGCTCTGGCCACCGTCATGGCCGGCTGCGGGTGGCCGTCGGCGATGACGAGCGGTCCATCCCTCGATGCACCACCGCAATCGGCCGTCGACAGGCGCACCCGACCATCCGGACTGATGCCGCCGATCTCTGTCGCCAACGCCGCCTGCAACGCGGCTGCCACGCGGCCGCTGCCCTGGACCATGCACGTGGGACAGCGACAGATGGCGATCTCATGCGCTGTGGGCGGCTCGAAGCGGAGGTGCGGGTAGCTGGTCGCGATGCCGTATATCTCGCTGTACCAGGCGCCTGTCGCGTGGCTGATGTGCTGGATGGCCGCGACGGGCAGATTCCCGTACGACTCCTGGGTCCGTTCCAGGATCCGCAGCAGCCGCCGCGGACTGCGCTCCTCCTCATCCAGGATGATCTCCAGGGGCGCCAGGTCGATGCCTTGCCAGGCGTCGAAGGTCCGATCCGCCACGGGCCGGCCCGAGCGCCGCAGCGCTGACTCCTCACGGCGTTCGGCGTACTGCTCGGCCGGTCCCCAGTGGACGTGGAAACGACTCTTGGTGTCGACGCCGCCCATGTCGATGCATTCCACCGGGCAGGCCGCGGCGCACTGGAAGCACGTCTCGCACTTCAGCGTGCCGAACTCGTCGTACAGCAGCAGGAGCCGCCCCCGATGGCGAGGCGCGATGGGGTACTGCTGCTCCGGATACTGGACGGTGACCTTGGGTCGCAGCATCTGCGAGACCCCGAACGCGACGCCGCGCACGATGCCCCAACCGGGCATCCGGTCCATCAACGACATCAGTCGGTGCCCGACCGGATGACCAGGATGGCTGCGGCGGTCACGAAGATGTTAACCAGCGCGGCCGGGATGAGCCACTTCCAGGCGAAGCCCATCAGCTGATCGATACGCACTCGCGGCAGGGTGCCGCGCATGATGACGAAGAGGGCGACCAGGCTGAACGTCTTGACCAGGAACCAGAACAGGCCGGCCACGACGGGGAAGCTCATGTAGGCCCAGATGCCGATGAGCGCCATGACCACGACGTTGAACAGGACGAAGCCGACGACCAGCGACTTGATGAACGACCAGTCGCTCTTGAGCATCCAGAACGGCAGTGCCAGCAGCAGCACCACGAGTGGCGGCCCGAGCAGGACCAGCCACAGCAGGCCCATCCCCAGTGAGCCCGGATCGATGGTCGGATCGACCGTGACGCTGAGGGCGTTCAACACGATGGCCAGGTCGAATGGGGCGTTCCAGCCACCCAGGAAGAGGGTCGCCGTAAGCGCTGAGAGGATGAAGACATTGACGTACTCGGCGAAGAAGAAGAAGCCGAAGCGCATGCCGCTGTACTCGGTGGCGAAGCCGGCCACGATCTCACTGTCCGCCTCGGTCAGGTCGAACGGCGTCCGCCCCGCCTCCGCCGTCGCCGCGATGAAGAAGATGACGAAGGCCAGTGGTTGCTGGAAGGCATACCAGTCCAAGGCGCTGCCGGCCTGCTGGAGGACGATCTGATTGAGGCTCATCGTCCCGGCCAGCATGATCACCCCGACCACCGCCAGGGTGAGTGGTATCTCGTAGCTGATGATGGCTGCCGCGGCGCGCAGGCCGCCCAGCAGGCTGTACTTGTTGAACGATGACCAGCCGGCCATCATCAGTCCGATGACGCCCATCCCGGCGATGGCGAAGAAATAGAGCAGCCCGATGTCCATGTCGAGACCGAACAGGCCCGGTGCGAACGGGATGACCATGATGGTCATGATCGCCCCCAGGTAGACCACCACGGGCGCCAGGGTGAAGACCGGGACGTCCACTCCGGTCGGCGTGAAGTCTTCCTTGGCCAGCACCTTCAGCCCGTGCAGCGTGGAACTGAGCACTCCCCACGGCCCCTGGCGGTTGGGACCGAGGCGCAGGTTGATGAAGGCGATGAGCTTCATCTCCATGAAGATGATCACGAATGCGGTCGGCACGGTGAACAGCAGCAGTACCGTGGCCGCCAGCAAGAAGCGCACGATGTCGGCGTTCGCGCCGAGGACCTGCGCAAGCAGGCCGATGAGCCAGGGCAGAAAGCCGGTCGCCCAGCCGACCACCAGCAGGACCGGCAGCGCGAGCAGCACGGCCAACAGCGGCAGCAGGACCTTGCCGGCCGGCGTGAGCCTCGACCAGGAGCGGCCGATGACGGTCACTTATCGACGCCTCCCATGATCGGATCCAGGCTGGCCATGATGGCCATCGTGTCGGCCACCAGGTTGCCCGGCATCATCATGCCGACGGCCTGCAGGTTGAAGAAGGACGGATCGTGGATGCGCAGCCGGAAGGGCTGGTCAGACCCGTCGCTCACGCCGTAGCACGAGTACTGCCCGCGCGGACTTTCGATGGCTACGTACGCCCGACCGGGTGGGATCCGCAACAGCCGCGGGATCTTGGCCATGATCGGTCCGTCAGGCATCTTTGCCAGTACCTGGTCGATGATGCCGATGCTCTGCTTGATCTCATCGTAGTGAAGCAGGTAGCGCGCGTACGAGTCGCCCTCCGAGCGCACCGGGATATCGAACTCCAACTCCGGGTAGACGCTGTAGGGATGGGCTCGGCGGACGTCGAAGGGCACGCCGGTAGCTCGCAGCACAGGCCCGGAGAGCAGGGTCCGCCGGGCGATGTCCGCGCTCACCACGCCCAGCCCCTTCGTCCGTCGGATGAAGATCTCGTTCTGGTTGAGGAGCTTCTGCTGCTCTTCTATGCGCACCAGCGCACGGCTCATCCATTCGCCCAGCCGGCTCATGAAGTCGTGGTTGAGGTCGCCGTTCACGCCCCCGATGCGCAGGTAGTTGAAGAGCAGCCGCTGGCCGGTCAGCGCGGCCAGCATCTCGACAATCTCGTCGCGCTCGGCGAAGCCCCACAGGATGGGCGTGAGGCCGCCCAGATCGAGAGCAAGCCAGCCGATGAAGAGGGCGTGGCTGGAGATCCGGTTGAGCTCCCAGGCCAGCACCCGGATGTACTCGGCCCGGCGTGGAACCTCGAGGTCGAGCAGCTTCTCGGCCACGAGCACCGGCATCGCCTCACTGAACATGGCCGCGATGTACTCGAGCGGATCGCAGTTGCTGATGGCGTGGTGCCAGTCGCCGTTCTCGCAGATCTTCTC
>JACCYW010000137.1 GCA_013696275.1 Chloroflexota bacterium
CCCTTGAGGGCCTCGCAACGCGAAGTAGTCGGCCGCCTGAGGCTGTGGCGAGCCGGTCCCGAGCGTCAACCAGGCCTGCTCGCCGGCGCGCGTCCAGCTCATCATGCCGGCACCGAAGCGCCCTTCCCGGCGGCCCGTCCAGACTTCGTCACTGCCCTGACGAAGACCGGAGATGGTGGCGCTGGCGGCATGCAGGAAGTCGATGGTCGCGGTCACCGAGACGTCCACCTGGGCCCCGGGGCCGATGTCCAGCGGCTCGTCGCAATGGGGTGGCTCGAGTGCCGGGTCGGTCGGTCCCCAGGCCGAGCGAGGCAGTGGTCGGTCACGCAGCGCCTGCTCGTTGGCCAGCGCAGCGGTGCCGAATACGGTCCCTCCGATGAGTGCCAGGCCCACCGCCATCGCGCCGACCACCCTCAAGCGCGACACCGGCGATGCTCCCGGAAGCCAGCGGCGGCAGACGCCGAGTGCGGCATAGAGGCAGGTCGTGGCGAGCGCCGCGACAGCTGCATAGGCGGTCTCGAGCGAGGGCAGCAGCGTTTGACGGCCACCGGCGGCGAGCACCTCGATGACGCCGGTCAGCAGAGGGGCGACCAGCAGCGCGGACAAGATGCCCAGCCAGACCATCGCCGCGCTGATGCGCTGGTCCGGATCGAAGGGTGGCCAGATCACGGCGGCCGAGGCGATCAGCCAGGGCACGAAGGAAGTCAGGCTGACGACCTGGTCGACCGGCCCGCCGGGTCGATAGCCCAATGCGATGGCCACCGCCAGGGCGCTCCACAGCCCGGCCAGCACGACGCCGACGGACCGCGCGGCAAGGTTTCCCTGTGGCATGCGCGCAGGAGGATAGCGCAGCCGTCACCGGCCGCCCTTACCATCGGCCGAGATGGCTCGCCGCTTCACCCGCCTCATCACCACGCCGGCCGCAGCCCGTTCGGCGCGCGGCCAGTACCGTCCGTTCGTGAGCCTGCTGACCGACTTCGGGTCGCGCGACCCCTCGGCCGGCATCCTTCACGGCATCGTCCTGGGCATCGCGCCCGAGGCTCTGATCGTGGACATCAGCCACGATGTCGACAAGTTCCAGATAAGCGACGGAGCTCTGCTCTTGTGGTGCGCCTTACCGTTCCTGCCCATCGGTTCGCATGTCGCGGTGGTCGATCCTGGGGTCGGGACCGAGCGCCGGGGGGTCGCGCTGGAGACGGCCAGGGGAGACCATCTGGTGGGTCCTGACAACGGCCTGTTGCTGCCCTGCGCCAGCCGGCTCGGCGGCGTCGTCCGGGCGCATGGCCTGGAGAATCCCCAGTACCGACTGCCCCAGGTGAGCTCGTCGTTCCATGGCCGTGACCTCTTCGCTCCTGCTGCGGCCCACCTGGCGCTGGGTGTCCCACTCGAATCCCTGGGTCCGCCCATCGACCCGTTCGAGCTGGTCAGCCTCGAGTGGCCGGAACCAGAGCTCGGTCCAGCCGAGCTGACGGCAAGCGTGCTCTACATCGACACCTACGGCAACGTCAAGCTTGGCGCCTTGGGCGGCGAGCTGGATGAAGCACTGGGACCCATCCAGCATGGCACTGCGCTCCAACTGCGCTCGGTCGAGCGGCCGCGGGCCCGCCCCATCGGCGTGTCGTGGGCACGGACGTTCGGCACCGTGCCGGTCGGCGAACCGCTGCTGTACGAGGATTCCTATGGCCGCCTGTGCATCGCCGTCAACCAGGGTTCAGCGGCGCAGGAGCTGAAGCTGACGGTGGGGGCACGCTTCGTCATCCGCCGACCATCAGCGCCGAGCACCAGGACGGGCCAAGCGTCAGTCACGTCGGATGTCACGCAAGCTGATGCCACGCAAGCTGATGCCACTCAAGCGGCTGCCACGCAAGCTGCTGCCACGCAAGCTGATGCCATGCAAGCGGCTGCCTCACCGGATGCCGACGCGGCGCCTGGGCCCGCACCCGGGGCTGCCCTGCGCTAGTCCGGCAAAGCGTGCGGAAGCGGTCGATCCTCGCCTATGCCCAGGTGGACTGATAAGCGGAGCCCACCGGCCGATCCTCGCCTATGCCCGGGTGGACTGATAAGCGGAGCCCACCGGCCGATCTCCGCCTCTAAGCCCCCTTAGGCCACCGCGCTACGCTCAGGAAGTGTCCCGGCCTGCGCGTGCCATCTCCGATCCGTTCTATATCAGTCCAGGGAAGCATGGACGAGGATCGCCAGCATGGGTGGCGCCATCCAGCAGTGGCGTAGCGCTACCTCATCGGTCACCAGAGGTTGCCACCACGTCCCCGCGAGACGGCCGCACGACCCTTATGGTGGTGTCAAGTCCATGACATCGGTTCGACAGTGCCTAATAGGAGGTGACCGCCGCGCCGGCGGCGCCCGGAACGACGGTCAGCGCCAGGGGCGTCCCGTCATGCGAGCCGGCTGCCTGGGCAGCTGTCGCGACACGATCGCCGCCCAGCCGTTTGGCCTGGTAGCACGCTCGATCAGCGGCCATGACCAGTTCGCGCCCATCGTCGGCATCGAGGGGGAAGGTAGCCACGCCGACCGAGCAGGTGACGCCCGACCGCCGCCGCCCCGCGATGGTCACCTCGCGCACGGCGCTGGCCAGCTTCGCCCCGACGGCTGTGGCACCAGCGACGTCTGCTCCAGGCAGGATGAGCGTGAACTCATCGCCGCCGTAACGGAAGACCTCATCTGCGTCGCGGCCAGACGACTTCATGGCCTGGGCGATAGCGGTCAGCAGTCGGCTGCCCGCGTCGTGGCCACGCCGGTCGTTGAAGGACTTGAAATCGTCCAGGTCTATGAGCAACAGGCTGAACGCCGTGCCACGGGCGACGGCCAGGGCAAGGTGCTCGGCGAAGGCGCCGTGATTCTTGAGCCCTGTCAGCGCGTCGGTCTGAGCCCGGAGTTCGACGGCCTGATGCGCCAAGGCGTTCTGGAGCGCGATGGAGACGTGGCCGGAGAAGAGTTTCAGCAACTCGAACTCCTCTACGTCGAAGCTGGCCTCTGACCCCAGCCGCTCCAGGGACATGATGCCGATGACCCGGTCGCGCGCGCGCAACGGCGTGATGATGCTGGCTCCGGGCGGGTCATCCTCTCCGAACCGGGCACCGCGAGCGCCCGCCATCCGATCCTGTACGAGCCGCGCCTCGCCGTTGCGAGCCACCCATCCACTGATGCCCTGGTCGTCAGCGATGGTGTGCGCCATGTATGACTGGCTATCCACGCCGCGGGCGAAGATCGGACGCAGCACGTGTTCCCCCGCGTCATAGATACCGATGGCCAGATTGTCCACTTTCACCAGCGCGCCGACGCGATCGGCGATGTTCTCCATCACCAGGCGCGGATCGAGGGTCGACAGGATCGACTCCGTCATGCGCATCAGTTCGCGCTGGCTGCGCAACTGGCGGGCCAGACGCTCGGACTGCGCTTTGAGCCGTTCCGTCGCGTCGGCATTGGTCATCGCCTGTGCCGCCAGCGAGGCATAGATGCCCAGCAGTCGAAGGGCGCCCGGACCGGCGAACTGGTCGATGCCAAGCTTGGATAGGACGATCACGCCGATGATGCGGTCTTCATGGAGCATCGGTGCCAGCAGCATCGACTCAGGCAGATCGTCGTCAGTGCCCGGGATGGTCTGCGAGCGTGGATCGCTGGCGGCGTCAGGTAGGTACTGGGCCTCACCATGCTCGGCCACCCAGCCGGTTATGCCTTCGCCGACCTGCACTTCCAACTGGCCGGCATCCTCATCGGTGTACTCACCGATGTGTCCCCGCCACGCGACCGGGACGCAGTCATGGCCGTCGATGCGGTAGACGCGCACGTTGTGGTAGTCGATGAGCTGGTTCAGCTCGCTGGCGATGGCTTCACCGATCTCGCGCACACTGGAAAGGCGGCCGAGCCGGGCGCCCAGTTGCTGGATCGACTGGAGCTGCGCCGCCCAAGTCGCCATCTGTTCGTAGTTCGCGTCGTTCCGGACGGCCACACCGCCCTGCGCCCCGAGGGCCTCCAGGATCTGCAGGTCGTCCTGCTCCCAGGCGTGACGAGTGTCGTGATAGACGCAGAAGATGCCCAGCACCTGGCCCTCGGCGACGAGCGGCACGATGGCCACCGAATCGAAGCCCTCCGCCAGCACCGCCTCACGCACTCCCGTCCCGCGCGCGATATCGGCGTAGCCGGTAGCCCAGACCGCTCGTCCGGTGTCGATGGCCTCGGCACTCAGCGACGGCCGTGGGACCTTCACAACGGCCTGTATGAACCGGTCGGAGAGCTGGCGTGAATAGCGGCACTCGAAGGTCTCGTCGGGTCGCACCAGGAAGACGCCCGCCCGGTCACCGCCGAAGAGGGTCATGGCATGATCGACCAGGCCGGCCATGACCTCAGGCAGATCGAGCCGCGCCGAGAGCTCGGTCGTCACTCGCGCCAGCGCCTGAGCCTGGGTGCGCCTTTCCTGCAGCTTCTCCCGCAGGCGTGACCAGCCCATCGTCAGCGCCAGCTGGTTTCCCACGGCGAAGAGCATGTCCAGGTCCTGGGGGGCGAGCGGCCGGGTGGCCGGACTCTCCACCACGAGGCAGCCCCAGGCACGTTCAGGGCTGCGAATGGGCACGAAGACATCCGTCGCGCCGGTCATCGCAAGCGGCCGCCGGCCAGCGATGGCGCCTGAACCCTTTGGCCGCGACCGCGGAGCCGCGATCGGCCGGCCATCGCGCAGGCAGACCTCGGCCAGTCGCTGGTCCAGCTTGAAGGCCTTCTCGCGTCGCCGGGTGGGCCCGTCGACCACCCGCATCGTCTGCCCGTGAGGCGTGCGCTCCGAGATGGCCACGATGTCGAATCCGCCGCCGAGGCGCAGGGCATTGGCGATCTTCGCCAAGGCCACATCACGGTCGGCGGTAGAGGTCGCGATGCCGGCCGACTCCACGAGCAGGCTGAGGCGCGCGGCATCAGCGGCAGGCTCGATGGAAGTGGCTGGCGCAGGTGCCGGGAACGGGGTCGGCGAGCGAGGCATGCTGCCCGCGACCACGGACGGATGGACCTCCGCATCCTCGCCGGCGGCTGCCGAGCGCAGGAAGCCGTGCAGGTCAGCCGCGCGGTAGCGGCGGTCACCGCGAGCGTTGATGCGCAGGCAGCGCAGACGGCCCTGATCGGTCCAGGTCCGGACCGTGTTGGGATGGACCCCGAGCACCCGTGCGGCGCTCTTGACCGAAAGGACGGCGGCATCGACGGGTTCGATGGGGATCTCCTGGCTCGATCCGATGATTTCCTGGGTGCCCACACCCTATGGCCGCTTAACACCTCTTGCCATAGGCCGGAAGTACCAGGCTCAGCGGTGGTGGCGCATGAGCCGTGTCGCCACGAGCGTCGTCGCGGCCGCCACCAGCCCCAGACCGAGCACTGCCAACGCCACGATGAGTGGTGAGACGCTGAGCACCCCGAGGCCTGGTCCTTCGCCCTCGCTGCGCGGATCGCCCACCTCCAGGACCGACGGCTCGGGCGTCGCGCCCAGGGCGGCGCCGGCCAGGAAGAGGCTGAGCAGAAGCAGGCTGATCGAGGCGACGAGCAGACTGCGCGACTTCACCGGCCGGCGAGCGTGGCGACCGTAGCCGTCACTGCCAAGGCCGATGCAGCGCACAGCAGGATGGTGGCCACCCGCACGCTGCGGCGACGGTCCCCCGCGAGGAGCCGCATCGCGGCGTCGGATGCCACCGTCGAGAGGATGAGTGGCCGGCCGAGGCCGGAGGTGAAGCAGGCTCCGGCGCCGTCCTGGACGATCAGACCGGCCACCGTGGCGTGTTCTACGGCGGAGACCTGATCGAGCCGCATGCGCACCACCACATCATCACCGTCATGATCGCCCAGCAGTCCCCGCGGCTCGGCCGGCAGATCCCTGGCCAGCCCGACCGACTCTCGCGGGATGACCACCAATCCGTCGCCCAGAGCATCGCTGTCAACAGCGACGAAGTGGCTCCGGTCCTCCAGGCCGAAGGGCACGGCGTGGCGCACCTCGTCCACCAGCCGCCACCGCGAGCGTGTGTCGGCCGCTTCGATGCGCCGCCGGCGGAACACCAGCGGGCGCTCGTTCTCGTCCGGGAACTCTTCCTTGCTCGATACGCGACCGACGGCCTTGACGTAATGGGCGCTGCCGCTTCGCGCCAGCGCGATGGCCTCGGCCAACGTGACCTGAGGAGCAGCCGCCAGCAGGCGGGCGATGCGGTACCTGGGACCGATGCGCACCAGCAACCCGAAGGCGACGATGGCGCACAGGAGTGCCCCGGCGGCTGAGATGGCGCCGATCAACGGGCCACCTCGCGGCATCGGCCGATGGACCGGCCGATGGACCGCTCGTCACGCCCAAGGAGCAGCCCGGAGGGACCCTCGCGACACGTGGGCGTCGATGTGATCTCTGCCGCTAGTGTCGTTGCTGGCCTCTCCGGGCTGCCCTCAAGGGTCGGTCGTTCGACCGTCGAAGTCAACGCCGGTCATCCCCCAACTCGCTGACCGGCCGTCGATCTGTCCACAGTCCATCCACAGCCCGGATCGGTCGTCAGAGCAGCGACCCGGTCCGTGGGTCGAGGCCCAGGACGGAGCCGCCATAGAGCGCGAGGATGAGCCGTCCGCCGACCAGCCGGGCATCGATGACCACGTCCGAGTGAGCGATGCGCCAGGCCACCTCGCCATCCTGGCCGAGGGCGAACGTCTCGAGTTCGCTCTGCGCGATGACGTGAGGCAGGCGGGTCGAGCCCAGGAGGGTCAGCATCGGGGTCCGGGTAGTGTGGTGCCACAGCAACTCGCCGGTGCGCGCGACCAGCGCGTAGATAGCGAAGCCGTACTTGACCAGGAGCAACCGGGCTGTATCCCAGAACACTCCCTGAGGATCGTCATGGATGGAGGAGGCCAGCCGGACGGTCCAGGCGCCGTTGGGGCCTTCCAGCCTCAGTTCGGCCGCACACATCCGCTCGCCACCTTCCGCTACCAGCGTAGCCAGGTCGGTGGCTGGCTCGGCGCCACGGGCGGCAGCCTCGCGTCCGTCAAGTGCATCAAGCGTGGCTCGACCGCCGCTACCGACCCAGCGATAGTGGGCCGTGAGACCGCCTGGATAGGCGACCGTACGCCTGCTCGGGCCATCTTCCGGCTGACCCGACCCGTCGTCCGGGTCGGGTAGGGTCATGCCTCGGAGGCCGCGCCAGGCCGAAGGACGCCGGTCGCGGCCAAGCCAGCCTGGCCGGGCAAGAGGGTCGCCCGTTCAGCTGCCTGGTGCTCTGTCACCGGAGCGACCGTCGCGTTGGCCAGTGAGCGCAGAGCGGCCGGCGGGACCTCGAAGACCGAGGCCGATGTCCCGGCCGCCGCCCAGACCGTCGGGAAGCTGGTCAGATCGGGATCCATGATGACTCGGGTCGGGCGCGAGTGGCCGAACGGCGGGATGCCACCGATGGGGAAGCCGGTCAGATCGTGCGCCTCGCGGGCCGTCGCCCGGCGCAGCCCGGGCAGACCGACGACGGCAGCCAAGCGGCCGACATCGACGCGATTGGCACCACTGATCAGGCAGATGATGGGCTCCGGACCTTGCTCCGTCACGGTCACGAAGACCAGGCTCTTGACGATCCGGGCGACCTCTACGCCCACCGCCCGTGCGGCGTCGTCGGCGGTGTGGGTGGACGCATCGAACGTCACGATGTGCAGATCCACGGCCTTGCGAGCGGCCGCATCCAGGACCCGCTGGTGCGCTGGGAGCACTGCGCTGGGCACGCCAGCGAGTCTAGCACCCACCCTTCGGGGTACAATGAGGGCCGCACAGCATTCATCGACAAGGGACAGGGGAGCGCCACGGGGCGCTGAGAGTGCGGCGCGGCCGCAGACCCTCGGAACCTGATCTGGTTCGTACCAGCGAAGGGAGTCCATTCCGCGACCTCCGTCCCGAGGCAGGGTATGGAGGTCGTCGCATGTCAAGAGCGATGCCCGGGGTGAAGGTCATCATCGTGGCCGACGGGGAGGTCGACCTGGTTGCGCTGCGCACGGTTGCCTGCCCAGAGGATGGGCCGGCACCGCTGGTCATCGGCGCCGATGGCGGGGCGTTGCGCGCTGAGGCGGCCGACGTGGTGCCCGATCTGGTCATCGGCGATGGCGACTCTGTCTCGGCCGAGGACCTTGACCGGCTGCGCGACCTGGGCGCCGCCATCCGCTTGGTAGCGGCGGCCAAGGATGAGAGCGACACGGAGCTGTGTGTGCGCGAGGCGCTGGTCCGTGAAGCCGAGCAGATCGTCATCTTCGGCGCCCTGGGCGGGCCCCGGCCCGAGCACGCGCTCGCGAACATCGCGCTCCTGGCACTGCCCGGCCTGGAGGGGCGTGACGTCTCGATCGAGCACGCCCGAAGCACGATCCGCCTGCTCGGCCGTCGCGATGGAGCGGCACGGGTCGAGTTCCGGGCGAGCCCATCGGACTATCTATCGCTCCAACCACTCGCCCCGGGCGCTGATGGCGTGACCACCCAGGGCCTGCGATATCCCCTCGCTGGGGCGTCGCTTCCGCACGGCCCGTCCCGCGGACTCTCCAATGAGTTCATCGCCACTAGCGCTGCTGTCAGCGTCGCGCGCGGCCGGTTGTTGGTGACGCTGACTCGGCGCGCACCCGACCGGTAGAGCGCCCATGAGATCACTGGCCATCGCCCTGACCGCCGCCGTGCTGCTTGGAGCGTGCATGGAAAGGCCGGTCCCAGCCTCGGGCGCGGCCTCGTCGGGCGCGGCCGCCTCGGACGCCGCGCCGGCTGAGTTGACGCTGATGACCCATGACTCGTTCGCCCTATCGCCCGAGACGCTGGCCCGCTTCGAGTCGAGCCATGACGCCACGCTGCGCATCCTCCGCGCCGGCGATGCCGGCTCGATGGTCAACCAGGCCATCCTGTCGCGTGAGCATCCATTGGCTGACGTGCTGTACGGCGTCGACGACACGTTCCTGTCGCGCGCCCTGGACAGGCACATCTTCCAGAGCCACCAAGCGGCCGGCCTGGCGGCCGTGCCGCCGCAGTACCGGATCGACCCTCAGGACCGGGTCACGCCCATCGACTACGGCGATGTATGCCTGAACGTGGACCTGGATGCGTTCGGCGGCGAAGGGCAAGCTGACGCGCCGGCCAGCCTTGATGACCTGGTCGATCCGACCTACCGCGGGCAGTCGGTGGTGGAGGACCCGGCTACCTCGTCGCCCGGCTTGGCCTTCTTGCTGGCGACGGTCGCGCGCTACGGCGAGACCGGTGAGTACACCTGGCGCGACTATTGGCGCGGTCTGCGCGACAACGATGTGTTGGTGGTCGATGGCTGGGAGACCGCTTACTACGACCGCTTCTCGGGCGGGGCAGGCGAGGGCGACAGGCCCATCGTAGTCTCGTACGCCTCCAGCCCTGCCGCCGAGGTCGTGTTCTCCGAGCCGCCCGTCGACCGACCCTCGACGGCCGCTGTCCTGGACGGTTGCTATCGACAGACGGAGTTCGCCGGCGTACTGGCTGGTACGGAGTCGCCGGAGCTGGCCGCCGCCTTCATCGACTTCCTCCTGTCGCTTGAGGTCCAGGAAGGGATCCCGCTCCAGATGTTCGTCTATCCGGTGCGCGCCGATGCCGCTTTGCCAGCCGTATTCAGCCAGCACGCTCAGGTGGCACCGGATCCGTTGGGCATCGCCT
>JACCYW010000178.1 GCA_013696275.1 Chloroflexota bacterium
GACCGCGATCGATGGTTGGAAGTCCTGCTTGTCGGTGATGCGCTGCCTGATCCACTCACCGCTCGCGTTGGTGAGGAAGTAGATGCCCCGCTTCCCGGGGGCACCGCCGGCGACCGCGATATACAGCTTTCCGTCGTGGATGGCTACGGCCGGGCCATCCCCCGATGCGGACTCCACCTGGAGCCCGTTGATGCGCTGGGGTTCGGTCCAGCCCCCTCCCGCAGACACTGGCGCGGCGGCGAAGAGCAGCGCGATCGATGCTACGAGGAACGAACGTGAACGGCGCATCGGCGTCCTCCCGGGCTGTGGGGCGTATCGGAACGATCATCCGCCCTACCGCGCCTGATGTCGAGTACGACCGTCATCGCATGGTGGATCCCGATCGGATCATCCCCGGCACGCCGGGACAAAGGGCCAGAGCCCGAGGCCGATCAGATCGCTGCCGGGATGACCGACAGTCCCGCCCACCGAGCAGCCTGATGCAGTTCGCGATCCCAGGTCGCAAGAACAGCTCCCGTGCCGGCCAGCGCCAGCGCACAGGCCAGATGGACGGCGTCATAGGCTCGAAGGCCGTACCTCTCGGACAGGTCGCCCGCCTGCACCGCCAGTGGCCCGTCCAGCTGCACGACTTGGATCTCGTCCCATCTGCGAGCCAGGATGCGTTTCGCCCGGTGATGCTCTGCCTCTGACAAGCGGCGCCCACGTTCACCCGCCGCCAGGGCCGCCCGTGCCTCCGGATAGACAAGGACTCCGGCGAAGATGAAGTCGGCTTCATCCCAGACGCGGACCATCGTCTCCGACCCATCTTCCTCCACGAGCAGCTTGACGAGACCTGACGTATCCAGGTAGATGTTCAACGTCGTTGTTCAGAGACGATCTCCGAGATGGTTGCCTTGGCCCGTATCCGAGGACGGCCGGCTGCGCGGGTCTTGGGCCGCTTCGCCGGCCTGACGATGCCTTCCTCGATCAGCCGCTGGATGGCCGGTGCTTCATCGACCCTGGTCAACCTGGCGACAGGCCTGCCTCTGTCGGTCACCACGACGCTCTCTCCCCGTCCGACTAGATCCAACCAGTGGCTCAGGCCCGCGCGCAGTTCGCGAATGCCGACGTGCATCCTCGTTCGCTCCATAGTGGTGCTTTGGAGATGACCGGAGTGTACACTGCGCCGTCGGCCTCGTTCGATGCGTGGCCTACTGCGGGAGCCATGTTCCGCCGCCTTTGACCTCAGGGACGCTGATGGCCCACCAGGAGCCCGAGCGCTTGGCTCGCGCCGTGTACCGCTTCATCGCCACCAGTCTCGCTACCCGCCTGTGCCGGGTCCTCCGAACTCGGACTTGAGCCGTCGGAGTCGCGCCGCGAGCGCTGCCTGGAGCGCCGCGTAGTCGGGATCCCCGGCCAGGTTGCGGAGCTCGCAGGGATCGCCCGGCTCGCCTTTCCGCCAGGTCCAGCAGGGACCGTTCGAGACGTCATAGAGCTCTCGCTCGCCGGTCCCATATTCCACGTAGTGCCACCGACAACCGCCCGCGGCGGCGGACGAACATCCGACTCGGGACCACGGAGACTGGCGCGTGGTAGCCAGGGCATACCACGGTGGAACGAGCTTGCCGCCGTCGGGCATGTCCTCCAGCAGCGCGTCCCGGTCCATCGAGTCGTCCAGGCCCAAGAGCAGTCGAGCGAAGCTCCGTCCGTCAGGCCGTGTCTGCCCGTTGGGGTAGGGACCCATGGAACAGCCGGCCAGGGCGCAGATGGTCGGTGCCAGGTCGATGTTCGAGAGCCGCTCGTGGATCGCCCGTGGCTCTGTGCCGAGCCGGCTTGGCCAGCTCATGAAGAACGGCACCTGGGTCGCGTACGGCGTGACCTTGCCATTCAGGCGATGCGCGCCGTAGTTCATGCCGTTGTCGCTGGTCAGGATCATCAGCGTATCCTCGAGCCGTCCCTGGCGGTCGAGTTCTGCGGTCACCGCACCGACCAAGTCGTCGACGGCCCGGAGCGCACGGCACTCGGCGACCAGATCGTAGCCTGACGCGTCGAGGAGTGACTTGGCTTGCACGTAGCCCGGCTTGTCTGAGACGTTGAGCTCGTTGTAGTTGGGCGGCGACCAGGCCGGGATCGTGGCGCATGCCGCGTCGTTCCGGTAGCGCGGCGGCGGCGAGTTGGGGCTATGGGCGGCGAACGGAGCGATCCACGCGAACAGCGATCGCGATCGAGGCGCATGGGCCAGGTGATCGAGCGCTTTCCTGCCGATCACGTCGGTCGAATAGTCGGCTGGCTGGGAGCCATGCTCTTCGCCATCCGGGTCGCCGTCGTTCCAGATGGTGTAGTCGTAGTAGCCGCTCGACATGCCGTGAAAGTGGTCCCAGCCGGGTGGCACGGCCGGCGCGATCGCGTCGTACTGGTTGAAGTACTTGCCGGATAGGAACGTCTCGTAGCCCTCGGCGTCCAACTCGGTGGCCAGGGTCTCCGAGGGATCCAGGAGTCGGACATCGTTCTCATCGACGCCGTGGTTGAAGGTGTGCTGGCCGGTCAGCCAGCCCGCTCGACCAGGGCAGCAGAGTGGCGACTCGCCGTACATCTCGTTGAAGCGGACGCCCTGCTGGATGAAGGTCCGGCGGATGTTGGGTAGGTAGCGCCAAAGACGTCCGTCCAGCTGCGGGACGTCATCGAGCATGAAGACCACGATATCTGGACCCCCATCACCCGGAGGGGCAGCACGGTCAGGCGACGGCGCGGTGCCGGTCGCGAGCGGTGGACCGGTGGCTGCGACGACCGTCATCAGACCAGCTGCGAGCAGCGCAGCAAAAAGCTTCGAGATGCGCATATCCGACCCCCTGTTCATCGAGCACCAAGTGGCGCCCGTGCTTGGCATGGGCAAATACCGACGTGAGCGCTTTCGGACGGGCCCACGACAAGCCCGCTGCTCCACGGCCAGTCTGCGCCTTCCGTCAAGCCTCCGAAACCGTCACCGATAGGCGGGTTCGAGCCGCGCGAACATCGGAAAGTGGCGCACGTTCAGGGTCAGAAGCTGTGCGCCGACTGCC
>JACCYW010000224.1 GCA_013696275.1 Chloroflexota bacterium
GACGGGCGGCTGCGGGCACTCGTCCTCGATCAGGGAGAGCGTCCGGTCGATCGACTCATCGCCGTCGGCCCATACGCGGTCATCGTCCCTGCCTGACGCATGCGGTCATCGTCTGCCTGACGCCATGCGGCACAGCGGGCAAGGAATGTGGCACATCGGGCAAGGAAAGACCCGGAGTGACCGACCGACTCGTTGATCGCGGCAGCGGGAGCAAGCTCTCGCGCCAGCGATCTCGTTTCCGATGGCCCCTCCGGGCCGCCCAAAACATAGCTTGAACCGGCCATCCGCGACAAGCCCACTTATCCACCAGATGCGGGCCATCGGTCGGATCCATCCACGACCCACCAACGCGTCTTCCACGATCCGACGCTCGGGCGCCGTCGGTAGGGTGGCCGCCCCATGAGGTTCGTCCGGACGTGACCATCTCGTTGTTGGTGTTTGCGATATCGGTCGGGGCAGGCGGGTTCGGCGCGATGGTCGGCATCGGCGGCGGGCTCGTGATCGTGCCGATGCTCACGCTGCTCCTGGGCGTGCCCATCCAGACAGCCATCGCCGCCAGCCTCATCGGCGTCATCGCGACATCGATGACGGCCAGCGCCCATTACCTCGAACTCGGCCTGGCCGATCGACGGCTGGGGCTCGTCCTGCTGCTGGCTACCGTTGCCGGTGGCATCACTGGTGGCCTGACGGCGGGCTTCCTGGATGAGCGGGTGCTGGCCGGTCTGTTCGCCGTGCTGCTCGTTGTGGTGGCGATGCAGATGCTCCGCCAGCCCAAGGTCGCGCTGACGCCGGCCGAGCCCCGGACCAGCGGTGGCCTGGCTTCCAGCTACTTCGAGCCGACCGATGGCAAGGAGGTGCACTACGTAGCTCGTCGCTTTCGGCTGGGAGCTGTCGCATCATTCGTGGCCGGCAACGTCTCGGGCATCCTGGGAGTAGGCGGCGGGGTCATCAATGTGCCCGTCATGAACGTGGCCATGGGCGTGCCCATCAGGGTCGCCACCACCACCAGCACATACATGCTGGGCGCCACGGCCGCAGCCAGTGCGGTCCTCTACTTCGCGGCTGGTGTCCTGGAGCCGCTGCTGGCGGGCCCGGTGGCGTTGGGAGTCTTCATCGGCGCCCGCGTCGGGGCGCGCTTCGCGACGCGCGTGTCGCAGCGGAACCTCCAGCTTATCTTCGTGGTCGTGGCGGCGGTATTCGCCGTGCAGATGCTGGCTCGGGCGGTAGGACTGACTTGAGCGGCGCCTACTCCACGCGGATGACGACGACGGTGCTCAGCCTTGGTGCGCTCGCCAGTGCGGTCAGTTTCGTACTCGCCATCGCGCTCGAGCTGATCGCTGCTCCGATCGCTGCGCCGATCGGGCCGCAGCAAGCCGCCACTGTCGGGGTCATCATCGTCATCGCGACCCCGGCCGTCAGCCTGGTCGCCACAGCGTTGGAATACCGCGGCCACAAGGAAGCCATCGTGGCGATGGCGGTGTTGGGTGTCCTCTCGCTCAGCCTCATCATCGCGCTGACGCGCTGATGTCACCTGCCGACTCGCGTCCGCCCAGCGCCAACGGGCGGATCGGCCGCCCAGCGAGCAGCCCGCCCGGTGAAGCCACCGGCCAGAGCACGAGCAGCCCATCCCCGGTGCGCCAACGGGCGGATCGGCCGCCCAGCGAGCAGCCCGCCCGGTGAAGCCACGTGCCAGAGCGCGGGCAGCCCATCCCCGGAGCGCCAACGGGCGGATCGGCCGCCCAGCGAGCAGCCCGACCGGCGAGCACCCGGCCGCTCGGCTCCGGCGGTCAGATGGTCCGCCCGGCGAGCAGCCAGACCGCCTGATGTCGCACAGACCGCCTGATGCCGCACATCAGCCGGCGCTACCGCATGCGCTGAGCGCGAAAGCAGCACGGCCCGGGGAGGGTACCCGGGCCGTGCTTAGGGATGCGCGAGCCGTCCCGTCACCAGACGTCCTCGCATCGAAGGTATATCGATGTCAGGGCGCCACTGTAGGAGGGCTGCAAGGAGCGGTGCATGCTACGTTGCGGCAAGCGCATAACAGGCGCCTATCGGCTGTCCCCGAGCAGGGCGCGTTCGGCCAGCCCGAGCGGAAGACGTCCACTGCCCGCAAGTCGGTCGTGGAAGTCGCGCAGCACAGAGACATCCACTTGGGATGGTGCTACCCCGCCCAGACCCTGCTGCTCCAGGAAACGCTCGCGGATGCGCAGGATCTCAAGGCAGCCGGTGAGATAGGCCGAGGCCTGAGTGGGCCACCAGCAATAGCGACCGACTTCCGCGCGAGCGGTCGGCTCCGGTAGGGGCGTCTTGGCCATCATGAAGGCGACGCCCGCCTCATAGTCCATGTCGCCGAGGTGCAGGCTGGTGTCGACGACTATGCGAGCTGCCCTGAAGAGGGTCGCCTCCAGGTGGTTCAGCTCTTGCATCGGATCGGTGAAGTAGCCGCGCTCGCGCATGACGCGCTCCGCATAGAGCGCCCAGCCCTCGCTGAAGTAAGGCGTGCCAAGGACCAGCCTGATAGGCGCGGCATGGATCTTGCTCCAGGTGATGTGCCAGTGGTGGCCCGGGTAGGCCTCGTGGACGGACGTGGTCGGGATGCCGCTGTGGCTGTTCGCCGCGAGGCGCTTCTGGATCTCCTCTTCCGAGGTACCGTCCGGAGCGAATGGCACGAAGAAGTGTCCCAATCGCTTGTCTGTGAATGCCGGCGAGCCCATGTACGAGGCTACGCCGATGACCGGTCGCTGGAACACCGGCGATGGCTCCACGACACACGACTCGCCTTCGGGCAGTGTCACTATCCCGGTCCTGGCCAGGAAGTCGCGTGCCCGTGCCGTCTCCTGGGCGTAGGCCACTCGCATCGCTTCCTCGGTCGGTGGATGGTCCTCGTTGGCCTTCTCGAGCACAGCTCGCCAGTCGTCCGTGCCCATGGCATCGCGGCTGAGCGCGCTCATCTCCTCAGCCAGTCGGTCGTACTCGGCTTGGCCACGCTCTCTCAACTCCGACGCGTCGTAGCTCAGGCTCTCGCGCTCGCGTAGCAGCCGCGTGTAGCGTTCCTCGCCGAAGCGCCAGTCACCACTGGCTTCCTCACCCACCTTCTCCAGATGGTCCGCCCAGGAGTCGAATGCCTGAGCCGCCCGCTCGCCAGCAGCCGTCAGGCGCTCGCGGCCCGCGTCATCCGACGCCTCCGCCGGCAATAGGTCGCGCACGTAGCGAGCGCCAGCCTTGGCGGACGCGAGACCGCGTTCGACGATCAGCCGATGGGCGCGCGTTGGGTCCAGATTGGACCGACCCTGGGCCAGAGCGCGGGGGATCTGTTCGAGCCGTGCGACCGCCGCATCGATCAGATCCGGCTCAGGCCGGAGGCGGTGCAGGAACAGCCCGAACAGCCCACCGAGCGACGGCCCCGAGTAGGTCAGCGGATCGCGCTTCCAGCCCTCCCAGTCGGCGACGATGGTCCGACCCCGGAGCATGGCGATGGCGAGGTCGCGATCGATCCGAGCGTCTGGGTCGAGGCCCTCGTCGGTGATGGCCTGGAAGCGTGCCAGGTACGACAGCGCGTCCTCATCGCGCTGGCCGAACGCATCCGCGCTGAGGTCATCGAGGCGCTCGTCGTACTCGGTCAGTCCGAGGCCGCTCGCGAGCACCGGCGAGGAGCGGAACTCGTTGTCCAGGAACTCGTCGATGAGGGTCGGCAACTGGGTCATTCATGACTCCCTTTCGGTCCGACCGCAGGATGGTCGCGGATGGTCGCGTAGAAGTTCGTGCAGGCTAGCGTGCTCCCGCGTCAGCTCGTGTGGCACGCGGCGCGGCCACCGCGGCGCGGCCATCGATCATCAGGGCGCCTTGGCATCCACGTATCGGCAACGAGGCCGGATGGCGCAGCGGCCGCAGGCAGGCCGCTGGGCGTGGCAGGTCTGGCGGCCATGGGTTATGAGCTGGACGTGACCCTCGTGCATCTG
>JACCYW010000237.1 GCA_013696275.1 Chloroflexota bacterium
GCTCGGGGCAACAATGGTCCGGCATCACGACTCACTCCTCTCACGGTTCCCGCGAGACACAGGTCGCGCGAGCCGGCACGAGAAGGAGTGTTCTTTGTATTCGGACAAGGTGATGTCCTGCGCCGACTGTGGTCAGGAGTTCACATTCACCGCAAGCGAGCAGCAGTTCTACGCTGATCGCGGATTTTCAGAGCCACGTCGCTGCTCTTCCTGCCGCGCCAGCCGTAAGGCGGCCCGTGGTGATTCGGGCGGTGGTGGCTACAGTCGCAGCGGCAATGGTGGCGGTGGCGGTGGCTACGGCGCCGGCTCCAGTCTGGGCGGCGGCTATTCGTCCGGCGGTTACGGCGGAGGCGGCGGAGGCGGCGGTGGCTACGGCGCCCGCGATCGCGGCCCACGCGAGATGTTCGAGGCGACCTGCTCGGAATGTGGGAATACGGCCATGGTGCCGTTTCGCCCCACGAGCGGCAAGCCCGTCTACTGCAACGACTGTTTCGCTCGACGCCGCGCCTGAGCGCAGCATCTGAGCGCACCAGCCGAGCGAAGCTGCGCCAGCGCAGCGGATAAGGAAGGAAGCCCGGGGCGACTCGTCCCGGGCTTCTTACTGCCTTCGGGTCGGGTGCTCAGGCCCGGATGACACTTTCGCCCAGGTGGCGCTCGGCCCTCGGCGCCCGGTGGCTCAGCCCTTGGCGCCCGGCGGCTCGGCATTGGTTCACCGCCTGACCCATCCCACCGAGATCCTGCCTCGTGGCGGGACAGTGGACCGCATGGCACTTCGAACCAGGCGGATACCGGTCGATCGGAGCCTGGGGCCAACCAAACGACCGCCGGCGACGAGGTTTGGTGGTGGGATGGGTCACCGGACGCACCAGCGAGCGCAAGCGACCGCCGAGTGACCGAAAGCCCCTGCGGGGACTGGGGACCAAGACCCAGCGGTAGCACTCAGGCCCGGCCTGCGGCTCAGGCCAGGGTGTCGCCCTCGCCGCGCGCGTGTGCGTCCGGGCTGGTACTGGCGGTCTCCATCACGAGCGGTCTGCGGACAGTTGGCTCCGCGTCGCCGCGAAGACCGATCGATCCGCGCACGCTGTCCCCGGTCCGGGCGGCCAGACCCTCGGGCCTGGCCAGACCCTCGGGCCTCGCCAGGCCTGGCACCGACTCAGCCGCCGGGTCGATAGGCGAGCTGTCAGGAACGTCGACCGGCTTCTGCATGTGCAATGCACCGTCCACGAAGCCGCCCTCATGAAGCATCAACTTAGCTGTGTCGATGGTGCCGCTCACGCGACCGGTGGGCAGGATCTCCAGCCGTTGGCGGCACGTCATCTTGCCTGAGTAACGGCCGGCCACGACCACCTCGTCAGCGCTGATGTCGGCCGTGACGCGGGCACCTTCATCGATGTGCACGGCGGCAGCCGCTTCGATCTTGCCCTCCACCACGCCCGCGATGCGTAAGCTGCGTTCCGTCTTGAGCGTGCCCTCCAGGCGGTCACCATGAGCGATGACCGTGCCGTCCGGCGGCGTAGGGCGGGCCGGGATCGTCTCGACCACGACCGGCACTGGAACCGCCTCACGAGTGCCCGGTGGATCGAGCCGCGCAAACCCTTCGCGCAGACGACTGCGCTGGTCGTCTCGACTGCGCTGGTCGTCTCGATCGCGATCGTTACGTCCGAACATGCTCAGTCTCCTCGCGGACCGCGTGCTCGATGGAGTCTCGGGAGTCGGTGGCTGGTTGGTAGGGGAGCCTGGACTCGAACCAGGAACCAGCTGGATATAAGCCAGCCGCTCTAACCGATTGAGCTACTCCCCCACGTGCCAACCTGACGATGCTACACCCCGAGCAGCGGACGGACGATGTCGAAGGCCACCACCAACACCAGATACGAGATGGGCAGGGCGGCAAAGAAGCCGAGCAGCGCAGCCCAAGGGGTCCGCCGCCGCCGGCCCGTGGCCCCGCTGGGCAGTTCCACCCAGAGCCAGGTCAAGGAACTGCCGACGATGACGACGACCGCCACGTACAGGGCGGTCAACGGACCTCGAAGGTCGTTCGCGGGTGCGTCAAGGCCGCGCGCCAGCGAGAGGTCATAGAGGACCAGCAAGAGACCGCCCAGGCTGGCCACGGCCAGGTCGGCCAGGACGGCCCGCAGCACCGGCAGCGGCGGGTTGCGCGCTTGTCGCAAGCGGACCTCCAACCACGAGCGACGCCGCGGTGCCGGCAGCATCAACGCCCATCCTCGCCAGCGGATCCCAGGATGATCAGCCCGGCCCGCGCGGGAAGGGCGCCTGGGGCATGGGCAGCGAGGAGAGCGACACCGGCAGCGAAACGATCAAGCTCGTCGGTCGTGTTCCAGCAACCCACGCTTGCCCGCAGAGCGACCCGCTGTCCACCGACGGATAGCCCCAGGATGGCCTGGACGCGATGCGATAGCTCCTCCGCCGCAGATGCCGAGGGCCAGCCTTGGATCTCGAACAGCACGACCGCTGGCGGCGCATCAGCGGCTGCTGCCAACTCGACACCAGGGATGCCCGACAGCCGGTCTGACAGATACCCGGCCAGCGACGCGGTGCGCCGGTAGATCCACGGCAGACCCACGTACATCTCGAGCCAGCCGACCGAGCGGGCCAGGCCGAGTAGTTGGCGGCGGCCTATCTGGTCGCCCGCTTCCTCAACGGCGGAGCGGTACGAACGCAGCCGTGGCGCCAACCACACGGCACCGCTGGGCTGAGGGCCCAGGAGCCACCGGTGACCGTCCAGGACGACGGCATCGACGCCCAGCTCGCCGACCGCCAGCGCCTCCGCGCCAGCCACCGACGAGGCATCGAAGATCGGCTGCCCGGCGGCCGCGCCGATGCCGCACCAGGAGAGCCGAAGACGGCCATCGCGAGCGCCGTGGGTGATGACGATGTCGTCCGGGTCGGCTGCCAGCAGAGCCGCCAGGACCGCCCTGGCCTCAGCGTCCCGCTGCTCGAGCTCCGCCCTGCGGTCCATCCCGCCGCGGCCGACACGCAGCTCCCACTCGTCGGCCTCGGCGAGCGCCGCTGAGGTCTCGGCCGGTAGCGGTCCAGCGGAGGCGACATCCAGGTAGATGCCGGCGCCCGTGGCTGGTAGCAGCTCCCGCAGGGCGGTCACCTTCTGGTCGTCGGGCAGGAACGCGTCGACCATCTCAGGTCCCCGCCGGACCGACCCTGGCCGCGCCATCGGTCGCCGGGTCCACTCCTCCGACCGACGCCGGCGCAGGCTGCCCGGCGGTCAGGATGCGATAGCGACCGCCTTCCTGGAGCTGGTGGTGCATCCGTGTCACCGTCGAGAGGGTGTCGATCTCGGCGGCCGACTTGTCGTCCCGGATGCGAACGATGCGCGGGAAGCGGAGCGCGAAGCCCGAGGCATGGCGGTTGGAGCGATGGATGACATCGAACGCGATCTCTACCACGACCATCGGCTCCACCAGCCGATAGCGGCCGAATCTGTCGAGCGTGTGTTCCTCGAACCAGCGCGTCATCTCGGCGATCTCCGCATCGGTCAGGCCGCTGTAGGCCTTGCCGATGGTCACCAGCGCCCTCTCCGCTGCTGGCCTGTCGTCGCGCACAGCGAAGGTGTAATCGGAGAGCACACCATGCCGTCGGCCGTGGCCCACCTCTACCCCGACCACCACGCAGTCGAGCGTGGAAAGCGGCCGCTTGAGCTTGAGCCAGCCGTAGCCGCGGCGTCCGGGTGAGTAGATAGAGTCGGGATCCTTGACCATGAGGCCCTCGTTGCCGCGCTGCTGCGAGGCGCCGAAGACCACCCCGAGCTCCGCTTCGTCGGCGGCGCTGACCAGTGTCGAGATGCCGAAGCCGGCCGCGCTGACCAACCCGGTCCCTTCCAAGCGGTCCCTTCGTTGGCGCAGGCTCAGCCGGAGAAGCGGCTGCACCGGCCGTTGCGCTTCGCCGTAGCCGAGCAGGTCGAAAGCCACGAAGATGACCGGCACCTGCAGCTGGATCTCGAGTGAAGGTGCCTTGCGGCCCAGCCGCGCCTGGAGCTGGAGGAAGGGCATAGCCGCGCCATCGCGCCAGCCGAGTACCTCGCCATCCAGGATGCCATCCCATGACAGGGCCTGGGCGGCGCCGATGACCTCCGGGAACTGGCCGCTGATATCGCGCAGCTCGCGGCTGTAGAGCCGCACATCAGTGCCTTGCTTGTGCATCTGGGCTCGGATGCCGTCGTACTTGTCCTCGACCCACACCGGCGAACCGAGCCGCTTGAGCACCTCAGCCTCGTCGGCAGCGGCGTACGCCAGCATCGAACGAAGCGGCCTGAAGAGCACCAGCTCGGCTTGGTCGAGCCGGCCATCGCGGGCGAGCTCGGCCGTTTGGCCTATGTCGCCGGTGAGCATCCCCGCCCACTGCACGTCGGCCAGTGCGCGCCCGAAAGCCTTGGCGATGGCTGCCTCCAGATGCCCATCGCGCAGGCCGATACGCAGTTCAGCCGACAGGATCTTGGTCACGGCTCGCGCGGTCAGCGGGTCGCACCGGCGGAGCAGGCTCTCGAGGATGGCCGACTTGGCGCTCGGTCCACGAGCCTCGGCGATGGCGGCGAAGGCGGCACCGACCTCGACGACCGTCGGCGGGGCACCCTGTGGCTGATGGCCAGCCTCGGTCAGCAGATCTCCCACAGCCTGGCCAAGGTCGGACGATCGGTCGTAGGCGGCTGACATCCCACCGCCGGCCGGGCCAGCTATCGTCTCGGCCACCCTAGAGATGGCCGACCAGCCCAGGCCGGTCGTGCGCGGATCGCGCTCCGCGAGGGGCCGGCCGGCCATGAACACAGCTGCTGGGGGCAGCTCGTCGGCCGAGCAGGACGATAGGTACGCGGCCAGGAGCGCGACCTTCTGCGAGGTGCTTCTGGTGGAGGCGATGGCCTCGGCCGTGGCGGCCCAAAGTCGCATGGCTTTGCGATGGTAGCGAGGGATCGCGGGCGGTAGCATCCGCGGTGATGGCTCAGCAAGCGATCTTGGAGCGCGACCGGTGGCAGCCGAGTGTCATCGAAGGTCGGCGCGTCAGGCTGCGCCGCCACCAGCCCGAGAACCTGGCCCGCGTCCTGCGCTGGTACCGCGATCCGGAACTGGCGCGCCTCACCCGCTACCAGCTGCGGCCGATGACGCGCGAGGAGGTCGAGCGGTTCTTCCAGTCACGACTCCTCGGGCCTGACTCGGTCGCCTATGCCATCCACGAGGCGCCGTCCGACCGGCTCATCGGGCTGACCACGCTGAGCGCACTCGATGCCGAGAACGGGTCAGCTCTCTTTCACATCACCATCGGCGAACGAGATGCCTGGGGCCGCGGCTTCGGGACAGAAGCTACCGAGTTGATGCTGGAGCACGCTTTCGAGCGGCTCGGCCTGCATCGCATCGGCCTGGCCGTGTTCGCCTTCAACGACCGTGCCATGCGCAGCTATGAGAAGGCGGGATTCACCATCGAAGGTCGAAGTCGGGATGCCATCCTGCGCGACGGGCGCTATTGGGATGAGGTACAGATGGGCGTCCTGGCCCAGGAGTGGCTGGCGCGTCCGCGACCCGCCCGGAGCAAGCGGTAGTTGGCCACCGATGGCCCGGGCGCGGCTGACGCCCGCGCCGACTTCCGAGCACTCATCGCCCAGAAGGGACACGCGGTGGAGAACGCACGCCTTGCCAAGAATCGGCTGGAAGAGGCGTTCATGACCGGCATGCTGACGCGCAGCCCGTTCCTCGATCAGGCGCTGCGGGATCTGGACGTGGCCATAGAGCAGGACGAGGGCCAGAAGCTCGGCGGCAAGAGCGCCGAAGCCTCGCGCTTCATCCTGCGCGCCATCGACCGGATGCTGGACGAGGCCTGAGCGTCCTACACTGCCGCCCATGCTTGACCGCCTTACATCCCGCCCGAAGCTGACGGACGACCAGAAACGGCGCGTTCCGCCCGGCCAGTACGTGACCGAGAAGTGGCCGGTGCTCCATTACGGATCAGTACCACGGACCGATCTGGCCAGCTGGGACTTCAAGGTGTGGGGTCAGGTGGAGGAGCCATTCACCTTCACGTGGGACGAGTTCCTGGCCATGCCACGCAAGGCGCTCCACACCGATATCCATTGCGTGACCCGTTGGTCACGGCTCGATGCGGACTTCGAAGGCGTGCCCATCCAGCACATCCTCCAGCGCGCCCGTCTCGAGCCGACCGCCCGCTTCGTGGTCGAGCATTGCGAGCAGGGGTACACCACCAACCTGCCTCTGGCGGTGTTCGACGACGATGACGTCATCCTCGCCGACAAGGCGGACGGGCAGCCGCTGACGCCCGAGCATGGTGGTCCGCTGCGCCTGGTCCTGCCCAAGCGCTACTTCTGGAAGAGCGGCAAGTGGCTGCGCGGGCTGGAGTTCCGGGAGACCGACCAGATCGGCTTCTGGGAGCGGTACGGCTATCACAACGACGCCGATCCCTGGAAGGAAGAGCGCTTCAGCGACTGACGGTCAGTTGCGGCGCAGAGCCGATTCGGCGGGGTCCAGGTTGATGGGCCGGAGATGCCGCAGCAGGTAGCGCACCTCGCGGACGAGCAGAGCATCCAGGCCCAGCAGGCGGCCATACGTGTCGGGCGCTTCCAGGAGATCCTGGCGAGTCGACGAGTCAAGCTGTATCAGGCCGGTCAGGAGGTAGGAGAGAGCGGTCGGATCATCGGTCGCGATGAGTCGACGGGCGGCCGTCATGAGCAGGTCACGGCGCTGAGCCTCTGACAGGCCGGAGGTATCGAGCGTCAGATCCTCCGCCTCGTCACCGTCATCCGCCTGGGATGCACCGCTTGCCGCGAGTCGGACGCCCGGCTCTGCGGGCGCTGCGTCCGCGGTGTCATCGGGAGCTTCGATCTCGACCTCGATCTCTATGTCCGGGCCACCCGTCGCCGCCAGGGCCGGCTGGAGCAGCTCCAGGTAGCGCAGGAAGCGCCGCCCGACGCGTACCCCCAAAGCGGTCACCGCCCCGTCATCGCCAAGCGATTCGTCCAGCAGGGTCACACTGCCCACCAGGTAGGGCTGGGTCGTCGAATCGACCGACGAGAGGCGGAATCGCTGGCCACCGACCGTGACGATGTCCAGCTGCCCATCGGGATAGCGCCCGGCCCGCCGGATGAGTGCCGTGGTCCCGACATCGGCGAGCCGTCCCGGCATGCGGCCCACTTCCGAGCCGTCCCGGATGAGGACCACGCCGAACGGTTCGCCGCGTTCGATGCAGTGATCGATCATGACCCGGTAGCGCTCCTCGAAGATGTGCAAGGGCAGCGCCACTCCCGGGCAGAGGACGGAATGAAGAGGGAAGAGAGGCAGATCCATCGATGCGGGGCCGGAGAAACAAGAAGGCGAGCCCTTGAGGCCCGCCTCTCTTGAGTGCTCGCTACTGCGCGATAGTGCTCGCTACTGCGCGATCAGTGGTGGCAGGCGCCCGGACTGCCCGAAGATTCCGCTGTGCGGAAGCTGCTGCCGCAGCCGCAGCCGGAGACTGCGTTGGGGTTGTTGACGGTGAACCCGGCGCCCATGAGGGTGTCCAGGTAGTCGATCTCAGCGCCGCCCAGGTACTGCGTGCTGTTCTGGTCCACGTACACCTTGATGCCGTTGGTCTCGATCGTCACATCCTCTGCGGTGGGCTGGTCCTCCAGCATCATCCCGTAGCGAAAGCCCGAGCAACCGCCGCTGTAGACGTAGACGCGGAGCCCGACACGTGGATCCGATTCCGCTGCCGTGAGCTCGCGCAGTTTCTCGGCCGCGTTCTCGCTGAGCACGACGAGCGGCGCCGTCGCCGACTCAGACAGCCGCTCCGGCTGCGGAGTGGTGGGCTGTGGAGTGGTGGGCTGTGGAGTGGTGGGCTGAGAGTCGATCATGGGTAGTCCGGTCCTCCTGGGACGCTTGAGAGCTGCGCGTTCGCCTTACGGCGTCTCCTGTCATCGTAAGTGGCAGGCCTGCTTTCGGCAAGGGTACATGCGGTCATAAAAGATCGGTGAAGATGACCAGGAAGCCGAGGACCAGGAAGACGACGACCACGAGGGACGCTCCGGTCATCACCACCGAGATCAGCCGATCTGGCTGGGTAGCGACTACCGGACCGGCCGGGAGGGAGCCCGCTGACCGGCGCCGCGTGGTGGGACGACCGGCGGCAGCGGTAGGCGGCGCGGCTCGCTTGACGATGTCGGCTCGAAGGCGCGCCTCCGCAGGCGACCCTCTGGGTGCCGCGGTGGGGACATCGGGCGACGCTGCGCCCGGCGGTGAGAACACCCGCTCCTGTTCGGGCTCGTCTGGGCGGCCATGATCCCGGTGGGCACCAGGGTCACCCTTGCGCTCGTGGGCTGCCGATGGTTCGCGCAGGCCAAAGGTGGGAGTCATGTACTTGTCCATGACTGGCGACCCGGATGTACGGACAGGGGATGGCGGCGGGCTACTTCGATCAGGCGCAGCAGTCGGCGTCGGCGGGCTGAGCGCAGCCGCTGTCGGGGCGGCTTCGTCCGGCGGTGTCGGAGCGGAGCGCGGCTCGACCTCGGCGGGTCCCGCCATCTCCGCTCGGACCGTCTGGCGCTCGACGCCTTGATCCGTGGTCTCACCGACAGCGCCCGATGTCAACCCGTCAGGCTCCAACCACCAGCGGTCGTCAGCGTCGGGCGGCGCCGCGACCGGCTCGATCTCCGTCTCCGCTTCTCGGGCCAGATCCCACTCGGCCTCAGCCGTCACCGACGCCTCGAACTCAGCGAGGGCCTCGGGAAGGGCGTCTCCGACGCTGGGCGCTTCGTCGGCCGGTGCCTCCGCGGTAGCTGCGTCAGCAGCGCGCACAGACCGATCGAACCAGGCATCCCAGGCGGCGCTATCGGCCGTTGACAGGTCCAGCCGGATGGCTGACTCGTTGGAGCCCGCCACAGCCGCCGCCGGCTCCGCCGCCTCGTCGTCCTCGTCGAACGACAACTCCGGCGGCCCGATCGAGAAGCCCGCCTCTTCGCCTGCCTCGGTCAGGCCGTCGGGCGTCCAGGGCAGCGTCGGCAGGACGTCAGGGTCGGTAGCCGCCCATGGCGTCGTGGGACGCTCGGTCATCGGTCCTCTCCAGCGGGATCGATGCGCTCGACGATGGTGGCGATGCCCTGGCCCACGCCGATGCACATGGTGGCGAGACCGAGGCGCTTCTTTCGACGCACCAGCTCATGGACCAGCATGGTCACGAGGCGCGCTCCGCTGGCGCCGAGTGGGTGCCCGATGGCGATCGCCCCACCGTTCACGTTGACCTTGACCGAGTCCAACCCCAGCTCACGGATGCACGCGATCGACTGGCTGGCAAAAGCCTCGTTGAGCTCGATGAGATCCAGATCATCGACTGTCAGGCCCGCCCGCAGGAGCGCCTTGCGCGTGGCCGGGATGGGTCCCAGGCCCATCACCGAAGGGTCCACGCCAGCCACCGCGGTGCTGACGATGCGCGCGAGCGGCTTCGCTCCATGGCGGCGCGCCAGCTCCGCCTCCACCAGGACGACCGCGCTGGCGCCGTCATTGATGCCCGAGCTGTTGCCTGCCGTCACCGTTCCGCTGTCTCGAAAGGCTGGCTTCAGCCGCGCCAGCGCTGCCATGCTCGAATCGGGGCGGGGATGCTCATCGCGATCCACGACGATCGGCCCGCCCTTCGCCTGCGGGATCACGACCGGCACGATCTGATGCTCGAAGCGGCCTTCGGCGACGGCAGCGACGGCCCGTCGCTGGCTCTCCAGGGCGAACGCGTCCTGTTCCTCACGATCGACGCCGCACCGCTCGGCCACGTTCTCGCCGGTCTCGCCCATCGAATACGGGTGATGCATATCCGCGAGTCGCGGGTTGGTGAAGCGCCAGCCGAGGGTGGTATCGAACATGTGGCGCTCACCGCGCTCGAACGCGGCGGCCGGCTTGGCCATCACGTAGGGCGCGCGGGTCATCGACTCCACGCCGCCAGCGACGAAGGCATCGCCGTCGCCGACCATGATGGCGTGGGCAGCCGAGTTGATGGCCTGGAGCCCCGACCCGCACAGCCGGTTGACCGTTTGGCCGCCCGCCTCGATGGGCAGTCCGGCCAGCAGCCCGGCCATGCGCCCCACGTTCCGGTTGTCCTCACCGGCCTGGTTCGCCGCTCCCAGCACGACGTCCTCTATCAGGCTCGCCGGCAGGCCTGAACGCTCCACCGCCGCGCTCACGGCGATCGCCGCGAGGTCGTCGGGACGGACGTCGCGCAGCGCGCCGCCGTAGCGACCCACCGGCGTACGCACGGCGCTGACGATCCACGCATCACGCACCGGTCGACCGTGATCACGAATCATGCGTCGATCGTATCAGCCGGGCACCTGGACGGCGGATGGGATCACTGTCTAACGCGCGAGTCCGATGAATATCGACTCGTTGGTACAGCCACCGACTGTCCGCGGCGCATGGTGGGCTGCCCCAGGTCGCGTTCGGCCCGATGGTCAGCAGGGGATAGAACTCGATGAAGCGACCTGTGATCGTGTCGATCGCCGGCTGGGCAGCACCAGCGCGAATTCCGCGATGCTCTGACCACGCGCGCCCTGGCGACGACTCAAGTTGTCATGCCTCCACTGAGGATCGCGCTACGACGATGTCTCGGAGGCCGGCTCGTCGGCGTCATCGACCGTCACCCGATCGAGCTGTGTTCTCTTCGATCCCGGCTCCCGGGTCTGAAGCTTCGTAAGATGGCGGCCGGGCACTCCCCGGAGGAGGGATCGGACTCGTTGCTCTATGCGCCTACGCACCCCGCATGGGAAACGTGGCGCAAGGCGCGCGCCATGCCCTGTGCGGCTCGAACGACCGGGGTGCATCGATCTCCAGGACAGCCAAGGACTCCGTGCGCACCCCGTACGACGTCGTTGGGCATGCCCATACCGTGCCGCACAGCGGCAGCTCGCGACAAGTGATCATAGGTACCATGAAGGTTCATCTGCCGGTCCATGGCGGGTGCGCGCTCTAGAGCGTGGCCAGGCTCCACAAGGCCGGCGCGATGGCAAAGCGTTCGACGGCGTCCGCGGAACCGCTCCGGCTGAGCTCCCCGAGGCCGTCCACGACGGTGCGCAGGCCCAGATGACCGGCACGCTCGAATGGCCCGACGGGATGGCCGGCCCCCAGCCTCAGTGCGAGGTCGATGTCAGAAGGGTCGGCGACATCCTCGCCGGCTGCGTGGTACGCCTCGTTGATGATGGCCAGCTCGATGGGCCGGACGAAGTCGTCCTCCGGGTCCCGGACCGATGCGAGCGCTGGTTCAAGCCGCTTGCCGTCCGCGTCGTACCGATAGAAGCCCCTGCCCGACTTCCGGCCCAGCGTTCCGGCCTCCACCATCGCCTCTTGGAGCGGAGACGGGCGGAACCGGGCCGCGCCGTCGAAGGCATCGTACA
>JACCYW010000264.1 GCA_013696275.1 Chloroflexota bacterium
GGACCGGCTGCCACGGGATGCCTCCCGTCGGGACCGGACAGTCTGAACGGCCGATGTTCTCGCCTACGGTGAACCACGAATCATGGTCCTCGATGGCGGACCCAAGGGCACCCTGGGCATGCCAGAACTGCGTGTAGCCGGGATCGATGTCGATGTACGCCCGCCGCCGGAACCGCCGGAGCAGCGGGGCGAACCGCAGGTTCCCACTGATGTTCACCAGGAGCGTCGCCCCGTCCGCCATCGCCTCCAACGCGGGGCGGTCCGGGCACCACACCACCGACCCATCGTCAGTGATGAGCGCAGCGTGACCATCGAAGCCGAACTGGGATACCACAGCGCGGAAGTACCGCAGGTTCTCCGAGTCCTGCACCACCGCCGGCTGCCCGGTTGTGTCGACGCAGACGTCGGGGGAGATCTGTTCGAGAAGGAACACCTCGTAGCCGAGGCGCTTGAGCCCACACGCCCAGCTCAGCCGGACCCACGCCTCACCACCGTTGTGCAGCTTGTTCGCGACGGCTCCGGCAACGACGATCAAGGTCCGGCTACTGCTTGTGTCAGTCTGCCGACGCGATCGGCGACCGGTCGTACTCGAAGAGATCCAGCACACTGCCCAGGGCATTGTCCATCAACCGTGCGAACGCATCGTCGCTGTCGCGACGCCACCTGCCCACCGACGCCTCCAATGACTCGGAGGTGCGGTGCTCGGCAAGTAGGCCCGCCTGGGCCGCGCCGCTGCTCAACAAGCCGGCCACCATTTCCGGTGAAGCGTCCGCGCCCAGATACTCGAGCAGAGCGATGAGCGTCGACTCAGGAGACAACACGAGGTCCTCATAGCGCACAAGATGTGAGCTGTCTCCCCTCGCCTTCCAGCTACGGTAGAGCGCGAATGCTGAAAGACGAAGCGACTCCAGGAATTGCTCCATGGTCTGCCCCGCCTTCGCACCGAAGGCGTCAAACCCACGCTTCTTGTTGAACGCGAGCGCCGAGCATGCAACATCTCGGAAGTCCCGCACAAGGAATACCTCTCGGGCACCAACATATATCGAACGCATCAGCACGGCCAGATGGCCAGGGACGTGCTTCTCAGCAAAGAAGCGTACCGACGGCTGCCTGTATCGCCGGGCCAGCATCGCGTACCAGTCGTCGACCTCCTCGACCAGATGGGCGGCAAGGCGTTCCGGAAACCGTCTCCCAAGCCAGTATCCTAATTCGGGAAGTGCGGCCAAGCCGTCATCGTAATACGGATTGTGGCCGACGAATTCGAGATTCCCGTGAAAGTCGTCGGCACTGCTCGAAAGGTGAGGGCTCGATGGAGCAGCGACGACTCGGAGCGCGTGAAACAGGTATTTGGCGACGCTGTCCTCGTGCGGATAAGTACGGCTCGCGACGATCTCCGGATGCTGACCCATCAGTTGCATCAGCCACGTCGTGCCGGTACGGCCCATGCTGGTGAGGATGAGAGGCTGTAGCTTGGGCTCGAAGTCGATGTCTAGTGGGCCACGGGTGCAATGCAATGTCGCCAACTGCGTCGTCGTGCCGTCACTGTGGACTGCCTGGATCGACAGCTGGAACTTCTCTGTGAACCCGAGGGTGGAGACGAGGCTGGAGAAGCCGCAATTCTCGGCTTCCTCGATGTCACTGTATCGAGCAGCAACGTCTGAGCGCCTCGCGTCCGCGGATGTGCGTTGCACCACACGGCCGTGGTAGAGCGTCTCGACCGCTGCGACCGGCCCGTCAATGGCCAGAGCCCAGCCCAAGATCCTCAGCGTGTGAACATCGAACTGCGCGCCGGGTACGGGTGCGTCGATGAAGTAACCCAGCATCGACGGCGGCGGGGACGGGGGCAACGAAACGGACGTGACCTCGAGAACCGCCGTCATTCCTCACCCCGATCCGCCAAGCCAAGGGCGCGAGCTCGTCGGAGCGTCGAGACGCTCCGTTGGGTCTTCCAGGAAATCGACAAATGCATCAGTCGAGTCGCTATCAGACCCCTAGCGCGGTCAGCAGCCCGGCCAATACACGCTGGGAGTCGAACGTCTCAACGGCTATCGCCCGCGCCGCGGCGGCGTGCTCCTTGAAGCCGACTCGGACAGCATCGACCGCCCAGCGTGCCTGCTCGAGGGTGGAATAGGTGAGCATCCCGACGTCCCGAGACGCGACGCCGTCGGCGCGCGTTTCTTGAACGACTACGGGGCGGCCCATGGCGAGGTAACAGGCCGTGCGGTCACTGATCCAACCCGACCCGGACCGGACATACATGGACTTGGCGACAGAGAACTCCGCCATGGAGCCTCCGATGTACCGCTGATACGTCCCGAGGTCGGCGGAGACCACCGTCGGGTCGACCAGGGTCCACCCGTTCGTGCGGAGCGCCTCGATGTCGGCATGATCGGCTCCGTCGATGTCGAGCGCCAGTTCGAAGCGCTGTCCGGTCATCTTGGGTAGCTCCATGAATCGACGGAATTCGTGGACCCGCAGTCCGTATGTCTTGCCGTCGTAATCGACAGGCCCGAACGGACCGCGCCACGTGGCGATGGTGGTCAGGGCACCTTCGGGACGAGGGGGAACGACGGGCCATTGGTCCAGGACCACCGGAGGCAGGCTGGTGATCCACGACAATCCGCAGGTGGGGATGGTGCAGTCGGGCTGTCCCATCCGTTGCGCGACGGTGACGAACGCGTCGTGGCCCGACAGGACGTCGGCAAGGCCAAGCTCCCGCCACATCTGGTTGAAGCCAGGGTCGATATCCAGGAAGACCGGAAGAGGCGTCATCGACAGAAGGTCATCGTCAGCCAGGAAGCCGTTGACATCGAGCAGCAGGTCTGCCCGCCTGACCATCCGTTCGACTGTCGCACGATCAAGCCCCAGGCGGCTGCGATCCGGGAGTTCCAACGAGTAGGCCGCCTCGAGGCCCGCGTGGGCCATCATTCGCTCGAGCCATTCGGTGTGCACGGCCCAGCTCTCCGGTCCCTCCCCGTTGCCATCCGATCCCGCCGACATCTGGGACGTCAGGCGATCCAGGAACAGGACGTCCCATCCGAGGCGCCGGAAGCCGAGCAGGTATTGCAGGAACACCCAAGCGTGACCCGGGCGTTGTGGCCGTTGCGCGATCGATCCGGCGACCACGACCGTGCCGCTACCGCGGGGCACGGGAACGAGTAGCCCTGACAACGGGGGATTGCACGCGGGGTCGTTGCCTGAGCCGCAACGGGCGAGATGTCGCTTGCGCCGATCGTGCCTCACTCAGAGGCATCGAGAACGCTGCCGGCGATGGGTGGTCCAGCTCGGCCATGACCGCAGGGATCACGTCCTTCCAGAGCTCCGTATGGATCAGCCGGTTGTAGCGCCCCGCGATCTGCCGCTGCGCCGATGGGTACGACTGCCCCTCCAGGTGGAAGAGATGCGCCTCGGGCGTATACCACGACCGTAGACCCTGCTCGTACAGTCGGAGGCAGAGGTCCGAGTCCTCGTAGTCTCCCTGGACGTAGATGCCACGGAGGCCATCCATCGAGCGGTACCGTTCCACGTCGATCAGCATGCAGGCCGCCGTCACGGCGGGCACCTGGCGGGCGACGTTCGCAGCAGGCAGCGAACCGTGCAAGCCCTTGAAGTAATGCTCATTGCTCCAGGAACGCGTCCGCTGGTCATGTTGGAAGAACATGCCGGCGTGCTGCAACGACCCATCCTCGAACAGCAACTTGGGAGCCACGGCTCCGATGGTCGGATCGTGATCATGGACCTCCCGCAACGTGCCAAGCCAGCCAGGACGGTCGGGAAGGATGTCCGAATTGAGGAGCAGAAGGAGCCGACCGCGAGCAAGGGCTGCCCCGGCGTTGTTGGCGAATGCAAAGCCTCCGTTCACGCTCAGGATGGCGACCCGAAAGGGGACTCGATAGAGCGGGTACAGCCAGGCCGCCTTTTGCAGGAGCGCCTCGCCCAGCTCCGGTGAGTCGAGGACGTAGATGAGATCGGATCGAGCGATCTCCGGATCATGGACGAACTGCGCGAGCTGCTGCTCCAGGAAATCGATGCGCTTGTACAGCGGCACGATGATCGACACATCCGGGGATGCGGGTGGTGTGCCGTATTGCTCGACCACCTCGGCGCGCACGGCACTGCGGCGCTCCGTCTGGATCCGCGAGATGGCCGGGTAGACCTGATCCATCAGGAGCGAACGGGTCGCCGCCGACTTCTCGTGGCTGATGTCCGCCAGGATGGAGTCGCGCGCCGCAACGGGATCATCCGTGACGGCGGGCGCCGCATGTTCGACGATCACCCCGGAGGCGTCCTCCATCTCCAGGATCCACCCATCCAGAAGCTCGCTCAGGGCAGGCATCTGGAGGTATGCGATGAAGCCAGCGTCATCTCCTGACGCAGAAGATCGACCGTAGAACGCGTCGATGTCGGGTCGTGGGTAGCGGTACATCGACTCCACCAGATCCACACGGGCACCCTCTGGGGAATACGCGGTCACCTGCTGGGGCGAACCCGATTCGCACCAGGACCACCCCCGAAGGTAGAACGAGTCGTGCCCGGCCCGCATGATCGAATCCACGTAGAGCGCTCGCGGGACATCACGGGAGATCACGCTCACGACATGGCGTTCTCGGATGGCCTCCCGCGCGGCGTGGAGACTCTCGCTCAACTGGGCCACGGCGACCGAGCCCGCCTTCGAAGCCGCCGACACCAGGAAGTCAAGGATCCGCTGGCGAGCCGGTTGGTCCTCTGGGCTGATGCGTCTCATCATGGACCGGAGGTCGGTGAGGTCGGAGGAGCCTTCGGAGTCGGAGACGATGCGCCCGTCGGTCGTCAGAATGAGGCGGCCCAGACGGGCTTCCGCCGCGAGCGGCGCGGCCAGCCGCAACACCATCAGGCAGGAGTCGCCGCCGGAGGTCGGGCTGTCCCATGAGAAGCCGTATCCGGAACACCCCACGGGCACGCCATCCGAGATGACGGATCCATGCAAGCTGTCAGAACGGAGCTTCTCGCCGGGGCTCCCCAGGCAAAGGAGGACATCAGGCGCCAACAGCGTCGACTGCGAGATCGTCACCCCGTCCCCCGCGGAGGCCTCGGCTGCCACCTCGCTGGTGATGCTCGCGCTCCTGTCACGCGACCGAGGCATCACGGCCCTCCAACAGGTGACCGTACAGTTCGGTCAGCCTCTGGACATGCTGATCCATCGGGTAGATCTGGGGGATCCCAGCGCGGAGGGTCTCCCAGAGTCCGGGTGAGCCTGCCGCTCGCGCCATCGTTCGGGCGAGATCCTCCGGATCCCCGACCGCGAAATGCAGCCCGTTGACGCCGTTCTCCACCTTCTCGGCCATTCCCCCGATGTCACTGCACAGCACGGGACGGCCATGCATGAACGCCTCCTGGATCACCAGAGGCGAGTTCTCCCACCAGATCGACGGTACGACGACCCAGTCCACATTGGCCATGAGCCTGGCCAAATCGGCGTGGCGGTACGTGCCGACAAGGGTCACGTTGTCACCAGCGCTCTCGAGGAGCTCACGGAATCGGGTCTGGAATTCGCCTGCCTGGATATCGAGGTTGGCGCCATGGAGCCAGACATGCGGGACCGGTCCCTCACCGTCCAGCCCCTCGGACGCCAAGCCGAGGAGCTTCATCGCTTCGAGTAGGACGTCGGCACCCTTGTAGGGGTTGAACTGACCGAAGAAGCCGAAGCGGTCCCGAGGTCTGTCGTGGTCGGAGGCGAACCTGGCCACTGCCGTCCGGCCATAGTCCTCGAACAGGATGCGATCGCGTGGGATCCCCCACTCCACATACCGCTCCAGCAGGAAGTGGCTCGGAGCGATGAATCGGTCCACCAGCGCGAAGTGCGACTGCACGAATCGCTTGCGCATGAAGAAGGTCTGCGGGTCGATGTCCGGGAAGCATTCGTGACATCGTCGAGGTGATTCCTCGTCGCAGAGCTCGTTCGCGATCGTCCTGACCATCTGTCCCTGACGATGGCAGATGGGCATGAACTCATGGAGTGTGTAGAGGATGGCGGCGTGGGGGAGCGTGTTGCGCACCTCGCGGATCAGGTCGTAGCCCAGGAACTGCGTGTGCTGGAAGTGCACCACATCCGGACGAATGGCATCGAGGAAGCCACGAAAGTGCTTGGTGTAGAGCTCCTTGTCCGTCGTGGTGCCGTAGATCCAGTCGTAGCCGTATCCGTCCGTGTAGCAGAAATACTGATTCGGGTCGTCCACAGAGGCCGGACCGAACTGCGTCCCGGAATGGAGGCGTCCGATGGGCTGGAGCGGCGGGCCGCCCTTCGCCACCAGGATCGGCTCCCAGTCGGGGGAGGCACGCATCGCCAGATAGGTCTCGAACGCGTACGCCTCCGCGCCACCGGGCCGGGTCTTGGGATGGTTGTGAAGGACGTACAGGACCTTCCGTCTCCGCATCACCACCTCGTCACGGCCGCTGCGCGGGTTGGCGTGTATCGAAGATGGCGCAAACGTCAGCGTGTCGGAGGACAGGGCGGTATCGGGCCTCGAGCGCCAGGCGGAGGACGCGGGCGAGCGCCGGGTCACGTGCCCTCCGATGTGGCAGGATCATGTAATCCACGCCCTCCCGGGCTGCCGAACCCAGGCGTGCGGAGATATCGCTGACCTTGGGAGGCGCATCTTCGCCCCCGGCTGGCTCGGGAATGGCGATCATCCGCACTGGGTGCTCGCCGATGGACGGAGCGTCCGCCTCAGGACCGTCGAGCACCGCCAACGTGGCGGCTGCGGGAAGGATGGCCTCGACGAGCGCGATGATCTGGCCCCACTCGACGTCCTGGTGCCCGTGCACGGCGCGAGGCATCGAGGCGGAGTCCTCATCAGCCCGCAGGTCGAAGATGAGACAGTCGACATCGTCCCTGACGCGCTTGTAATTCGCATCTAGATGGCCTCGAAACCCGGAGTAGTGGCCCAGCCACCAGAACGAAGTCGCCGGAAACAGCAGGAACTGACCTCCTGCCGCCCTTGCCGCCTCGAGGTGCTCGATAGCGGCGGCGCTGTCCGGGGGATAGTGCCCGGCGTACTGGCCGTCAGCCGCTTGCGGGAAGTGTCGCCCTTCGATCCCCGGGATGGCCAGGAGTCCCTGATCCCCCCGGCTCACGATGAGCACACGCGCGGAGGCGGGGAGCTGTCCGGGAACGCTCGCGTGGAGGCGCGTGACTAGGTCCGCATACTCTCCTCGGCGGGCGACGCGTTCACGATAGGCGTCACCCTCGGAGGTGAGACGGTCGATCGGGGACGTGGTCATCGCAGGTGCCTCAAGCCGCGAGGATAGAGGCCGAGCAGTGAACGGACGCCATGCAGGGACGCGCCCCAATCCCCCTTTGCCAACTGGTCCTTCACATCGCGGGTCAACTCGTCACCGTACCGCTGGGTCCAGCTGGCCCATCCCGCACGGTAAGCAGCCCGGGTGTCCTTCGACTCGCGAGCGATGGGCCACTGCGCTCGCAGCGTGGTCAGGATGGCCCGAAGCATCCGCTCCGGATCACGGCTCATGGCACCTTCATGACGGCGGTATTCCCCCACCACTGAGTCATGGCAGTGGATGGGGAGATCGTGTGCGATCCGCAAGTACAGGTCGTAATCGGCGCTGGCGTCCACGCCCTCGGTGAACCCGCCGACGATCTCGAACACGGCCCGGCGGAACATGACCGTGCCCGGCATCCAGATGTAGTTGTCCCTGAGGAGCTCCCGGTAGTGGTGATCGACCGGGTACGTCGGCGCCTCGTCGATGCTGGCTGACATCGGCACCCCGTCGCTGTCGATGAGGCGATGAGGGCCGGCCACGAAGGCCGCCTCGGGATGTTCGGCGAAGGCGGCCAGGCCATCGGCGACGGCGTTGGGCAGGAGCCGGTCGTCGGCGTCGAGGAAGA
>JACCYW010000299.1 GCA_013696275.1 Chloroflexota bacterium
CACGGTGGCGCGCGAGAGATAGGACCAGGACCTCACGGGCTCCGGTAGCATCGGCTATCAGGAGGCCCATCGTGCGCACCATCATCAGCGGCAAGAACCTCGCCATCCCGACCGACGACCGTAGCTATGTCGAACGGCGCATGAAACGCCTCCAGCGGATCCTGGATGACCGCAGCGACGCCATCGTGGAGCTGTCGGTGGAGCATCATCGCAGCGCCCAGCTGAGTCACATCGTGGATGTGTCGCTGGTCATCGATGGCCGCCCGCTGCATGGCTCAGCCAGCGCAAGCAGCCACCGCGCTGCCATCGATGAAGTGGTCGACAAACTGGAACGACAGGCTGTCGACCATAGGCAGCGGCCGCGCCTGCGGGCACGCCCCGATGAAGCCAGACGCATCCTTCGTTCGATCGCTGACGGCACGGCCGACGACGCGCCTAAGGGTGGCCGCATCGTCAAGGTCAAGCGGTACGCCATCGAGCCGATGTTCGAGGAGGATGCGGTCAGCCGGATGGAGGAGCTCGGCCATAGCTTCTTCGTCTTCATCGACGCCGCGAGCGAGCACCTGTGCGTCCTCTACCGGCGGGCGGACGGAGACTACGGGCTCATCGAACCCGTCATGGGCAGCGACTCCCGCTGATCGACTCGATGCGTTAGGCGAAGAAGTCGACGATAGCCGCCGTGTCGTCGGAGAAGGCCCAGCGCTCGACCAGCTTGCCTTCCCGGAGGTGGCAGATCTCAGCCGTCCGATACTTGAATGTGCGGCCGCCACGTGTCGCGGTCGCGTTGACAAGGGCCACCGTATGCTCGTCGTTGGCAAGGATGTCGTGCGTCTCGGCCTTGATCTCGTAGTCCGCGCCCATGTTCGATTCGCGTAACGCCTCCTTGCCGCGGCGTGGTTCTGACCGCCCGATCTCATGCCAGACGATGTCGTCGGCGATGAGCGCGTCGAGCCGCTCCATGTCTCCTCGGTTCATCGCGTCGCCCATTTCACGAACCAACGCCGCGTTCGGGTGTTCCTGCATCTCTTGCCTCCTACTTCGGATACGACCACGTCCACGGTCGTCCCAGCAGAGTACACGTAGCCCAGCCCGGGAAAGGGGTGCGGCCTGTCCCACTCTCCAAGGCCGTCGTGGATGAGGCGGCAGGGATCAGCCATCATGGGTCGACATGCGAGGGGATCGCGGCCCTGCTCGACTAACGAGCCCGACCGGTGAAGCCACCGGCCGGAGCACGGGCGGCCCATCCCCGGAGCGCCAACGGGCGGATGGGCCGCTCAGCGAGCAGCGACAGGCCGGCGCGCGCATGCTTCCTCGCGCTCATGCTTAGGGCCGTCGCGCAGACAAGGAGGAACACATATGAAGATCAAGGTCACCACTCTGTACGTGGACGATCAGGAGAAGGCGCTGCGGTTCTACACCGAAGTGCTGGGCTTCGTGAAGAAGGCGGACGTCTCGCAGGGACCCTATCGCTGGCTGACGGTGGCGTCTCCGGAGGAGCCGGACGGCACCGAGCTGCATCTCGAGCTGAACAGCAACCCCGCGGCCAAGGCTTTTCAGGAGGCCACCTTCCAACAGGGCCAGCCGGCGGCGATGTTCTATGTAGATGACGCGCAAGCGGAGTACGACCGCGTGCAGGGCCTTGGCGCGAAGTTCACCATGCCCCCCACCAAGGTGACCGGCTCGACCATCGCCATGGTTGACGACACCTGCGGCAACCTGATCCAGATCGCCGCGCTCGATCGGCCGGGTTCGTGAGCTGCTCGATCGGCCGAGGCCCAGCCGCCTGAGCGATGGGGCTGACCAGCCGCACGCGGCAGACGCTGCCTGGCTGGCGCTTGACGCTGTCGCCGTGATCCGACCCGTCGGCTTCCTCCCGTCCGCCGGCTCGAACTGACCCACTACTGCCAGTCGTCTGTCGGGCAGAGTCGGTAGACGCTGGCGTCGCGGGCCATGAAGTGATGGTCGACTAGATAGCGCCGCAGCGAGGCCACATCTGGATGCCGCAGGGCGAGGATGGCGTTGAGCTCCTTCTCCGGATACTGGCGGTCCGCTTCCAGGTCGGTCTCGGCCAGGAAGCGCAGGACGACCAGGCGTTTCTTCTCCTGCGCTGGTATGTGGTCGAGGCGACCGTCGACCACGAAGGCCCGCAGGACCTTGTCATCCTCCACTGAGCGCCCTGTAGCGCCCGAGCTGGGCAGGTCGGTCCTGGCTTCGCGACCTTCCAGCTCGACTGCATGGAGCGCGGCGCCGATGCTGGCCAAGCGCTCTCGGCGCAGGGCGTACGCTGGGCCCGCCCCAGACACCGAGGCTGGCCCCGGCTTCGCCGGCCGGACGTCCACCAGCTCGGCATCGGCCAGCCGCTTCAGGTGGTGGGCGACGGACGCCGATGCGAGATCGAGCGAGCTGGCCAACTGCTCCACCGTGTAGCGCCGCCCGGTCGCGAGCAGGCCCGCGATGCGCAGGCGCGACGGGTCGGCGAGCGCCTTGAGCGAATTCAGCAGGCCCGGATCCACCGGGCAATGGTAGACACAGCGCTGCCGGCGGCACGGCAGGCGCCGCAGCGGGCCGGCATGCAGGCTACACCAGAGCTCACCGAAAGGGTCAGCAGGGCACCCTAGTGCACCCGACTGCTGCACCCTGGACCGCACTGAGCTTGGTACCAAGGGCCTATATCGAGCCCATCGTGGGTCACGGAAGATGCCTTGGAAAGCAGCCCACGTCTGCTGTCCGGCGGTGCATCCGTGAGCGATGCGAGCAGCCACCCAGACCAAACCAGGAGACTGATGAGCGTCCAGAACGGGCGGCCATTCAACGATTGGCTGAGAGGCCAGTTGAAAGCCAAGAAGATGTCCCAGCGACAGTTGGCACAGCAGTCCGGCGTCGACCACTCGACCATCTCGAGGCTCGTCCGTGGCGACCGCACGCCTTCCCTTGGCACAGCCACCAAACTCGCCCGCGGGCTGCGCGAGCTGCGCGATGAGGCCGATACGCCGCAATACTTCGGCATGGTGGCGGCCGCCGTCAGCCACCCGACGGCCGGCGTGGAATACGCGCTGCGAGCCGATGACCTGCTCAACGAACCCCAGGTGCGCCAGGTGATGGAGTACTACCTCGCCTTGCGCATCCGACGGCTCTCGGTCGCCCAGACGGCGCCCGTCGTGCGTGCCATCCGCCACGAGCAGCCCAACCGCAACTAGCTATAAGCGCCGCAACTCGAGTACGACCCCTTTCGTATCGTCAAGACTCAGTCTCGGGGGCGTCCGGCGCAGATGCCGTCTATCCCGACCAGGCACTCCTCGGGGGTGTCGAAACATGTCCAGCCAGCGCTGCGTCAAACCGCTACACACGATCAAGGGACGTGCCATCGTCGTCGCTTGGCTGGTGGGGGTCGATGTCGACGGTATCGACAACCGGCGCCCATCGGAGGCTCAAGCGCGATGACGCGACGGCATGGACGACCCTCTGCGCGCTTTCACGAGGCAACCCACCCAATGATCAAAGATGCGGCGTGCGCTTGCGGGCCGTTGGAGCCATGCGCTGAGCGCTGCAGGTGAGCATGAGACCAGGCTTAGCCGACCGTTAGCCCCGATATGTCGACTCCATCGACACGGCCCTGCTGAACCCGGTCAGGAGGGAGCGGATCGTTCGAACGTGGACGACGACCCGACGCTCGACAAGAGCGACCGCGGTCCCTAGACTGCCCGGTCAGTCGAATATCAGGGCGACGACCGGGAGCAGTACCCGTCGAGCGACCGACACAGAGACCCGGCGGCTGGTGGAAGCCGGGACGGTGCCGACGGAGAATGGACCCGCGAGCCTCCGGACCGAACCGACCCAGACGGCGGTCAGGCTCCGGCGCAGCGCCAGCGTTATCACGGCAGCACCGATCAGCTGGTCGGACCATCGTCGGTCCGCATCGGCCCGTCGGCGAGGCGAGCGCGACGCTGCTCTCTTGGATGGCGTCGAAAGCGGGTGGCACCGCGGAAGGACCGACCTTTCGTCCCGACAGGATGAAGGTCGGTCACGTGATTCCCGGCCCTGGCCGGGAAGACCAGGCGCTGGCGAGAACAGCGAAAGGAGCCACCCGTGGATCGCACCAAGTTCGTGCTAGACGAGGACCGCATCCCGCGGTCCTACTACAACATCGCGGCCGACCTGCCGGTCCCGCCACCGCCGGT
>JACCYW010000314.1 GCA_013696275.1 Chloroflexota bacterium
GGCGTGAACCCCGCCAGATCAGATTGCCACGGCCGGTCAAGCGGCGGCAGCGAAGCCACGTAGGCAGGATCGTCGCGCCGACCAGCATCACTCGGAGCAGCCGCCCGGGTGAAGGGCATTGCTAGCCTCGAGAGTGACCGACTCAGCCCGCCAGTCTTTCGGGGCCGAACTGCTCAAGCTCGGGGGCGGTGATCCCTTCGATGATGTGCTTCGAGCATCTGACGAGCATCGCGAGCGTCACGACGGCTGCAGGCTCTACTCCGCCGGGCCCGAGAGTCATGAGCCTTGCCGCGCAGGTCGTGCGCACAGCCCGCGCGAAGAAGATCCTCGATCTGGGCAGCGGCCTCGGCTACAGCACCCTCTG
Organism: Chloroflexota bacterium; assembly: GCA_013696275.1. Taxonomy (GTDB): domain Bacteria; phylum Chloroflexota; class Limnocylindria; order Limnocylindrales; family CSP1-4; genus Palsa-1032. Next base: position 365 of record JACCYW010000314.1, read on the forward strand.
GCTAGCCGAGGCCGCCCCGCCTGACGCGGCCGTCCTCGCATCGACGGCGACCGGGAGCACGTCATCCTGGCCGAGCAGCTCGTGGATCCGGGCGCGTTCCAGCTACTCAGGGAACTCCTCGGGATGGAAGGCATAGGTCCACATCGCCTGCGGCTCGATCCGGAAGAAGACGATCTCATCGCCCCAACCGTACGGGTCCGACCCATAGGTCTCGCTCCAGGACCGATGCAGGTCGGCGTGCTCTGGGTGTTCGCGCGGCACCCATTCGACAGCACCGTTGACTGCCACTGCCACTCGATCCCCGTCCATGTGGACGGCCGAGCAGCCAGGATGGCGACGGAGGTGCTCGAGCCTGGTGGCCAGTCCGCCGGTGCTCAGGGTGAAGCGCCCGTGGATGAATAGGGCGTCGAGCGGCGAGACGCGCGGCTCGCCGCGCGGGGTGACGGTCGCCAGTGCCACGTGCTTGACGCCCGTCAGGTAACGAACGATCTGCCGCGCGTTGAGTCGACGTTCCGCGGTGATGATGCTCTTCATGTGCGGATTCGCCTGTGCCAGGTGGGCGTCCAAGAGGCGCTGAAGGTGGGCGACTTCGTCGTCCGTTTCGAACATGCTGGGAGCCTACGCCTTCATCCGAGGTGGTATGCAGTGGTGCTCCGCGACGCAAGATCGCCTGACCGCTACGGCGGGCCTGTCGGCGGGTCACCGCTTTCCTGGATCATCTCGTCGAACAGCAGACCGAAGAACAACTACGGGAGTGGGATCGAGCCTTGACGCAGGCCTCGGTCTCGATCAGGGAATGAGATGGGATGAACCTCAAAAGCATCTTGATCGGCTCGGCGGATCCGCAGCGGCTGGCCGACTACTACACCAAGCTCTTCGGCACGCCTGGCTGGGACGACTGCGGTTACGTCGGGTGGCTGATCGGCACGGGCGCGATCACGGTCGGCCCGCACGATGAGGTCAAAGGCAGGAACGCGCATCCGGGCAGGCTGATCTGGAACATCGAGAGTCCCGATGTGGAGGGTGACTTCGAACGGCTCAAGGCGGCCGGCGCAACGGTCGTCCGAGAGCCCTACACCGTGGGTGAGGCGCCCGAGGCGTCGATCGCCACGTTCGCCGATTCGGACGACAACTACTTCCAGCTCGTCAGCCCGATGGGGTAGGCATGGGGAATGGGGCCGACATGCGGAAGCTGATCGTCAGCGAGTCTGGATCAGCGAAGTAGCCGAAGTATCCACCCAGCCTGCAAAGCTATTCGGGCAGCAGTCGAAAAGGACCACGCTGGGTGGAGCGAATCGCGCCGAAGTGACGCCGATCGAGTGTTACGATCAGGTCGGTCCCCATCCGCTCGGCCAGGACGGCGACGGACGCATCGGTGCCACCCAGGGGGAAGTCGCCGTATCGTTCGACCAGGTCGGCGATCGACGGCCAGTCGTCGAGCCCCGGCGCCTCGACCTCGAGGCTGGCGAGACCGCGAAGGAACGCAGCTTCGATCCCAGCGCCCAGGCGTCGGCCGACCAGGTAGCTCACCTCGGCGACGACGAGCGGCGGTTGCCAAGGCGTGAGTTACTCTTACTCTTACTCATAAGAAGGAGGAGACGGCTCATGCGCATAACATCCAAGGGCCAGGTGACGATCCCCCAGGCCGTCCGAGAACAGGCGGGATTGCTGCCGCATACAGAGGTCGAGTTCATCGCGGAGCGCGATGGGGTGCGCATCGTCAAGGTGCGGCAGATGCGTCGGCCCGGTCGCGGGGCGATCATCGTCGACCGGCTTCGGCGGAACTCCGGGCGGGTCTCGATGAGCACCGATCAGATCATGGCCCTGACCAGGGATGAGTCATGAGGTGACCCCCGTCCTGGTCGACAGCAACGTCCTGCTGGATGTCGTCACCAACGACCCCGCCTGGGGTAGCTGGTCGCGTGTCAGCCTCGAGCAGACGGCCGACGATGCCATCCTGGTCATCAACCCGTTGATCTACGCTGAGGTGTCCATCGGCTTCGCCTCGGTCGAGGCGCTCGAGGACGCCCTGCCGTCCGATCTCTACCGCCGCGAGGACCTGCCATACGAGGCCGCCTTCCTCGCCGGCAAGGCGTACCTGGCATACCGACGGCGCGGCGGCAGCAGGACCTCGCCACTGCCTGACTTCTACATCGGTGCCCACGCCGCTGTGTCCGGCTATCGGCTTCTGACGCGCGACGCGACGCGCTACCGAAGCTACTACCCCAAGCTCGAGCTCATCGTGCCATCGGCCTAAGCGATTCCGCGGCCGCCGTGCTCCGGCCCGTTGGAGCTCACTCTTGGCCAACGCGCGCATGATTCGCCACCATTCCAACCCTAGCTCCACAAGCAACTGCCCGTCGACATCGACGAGTCGTTCGCCGTCCTCGGTGGCATGGTTCAGGGTGCCCATGGCTCGGCCGAGCGGGCGAGGCCGACGGGCGGCTCGACGAGTTAGAAATCCTGGATCCTTACAGGGCAGTCTGGTGACCAGCCCTGCCTGCGTCCGCGAAGCCGAAACCAACCTCGAGCGAAACGGCCCGCGGCTCGGGCGATGCTGTCAGAGGTGCTGACTCGGGTCGCGGTGCAGCCGGTGCACGAGGATGAGCACGCTGCCTAGGCGGCCGCCCTCGTCGACCCCGATGACATCCACGTGCTTGCCACTGCTCGAACGGTGGCAGCGGACGTGCTGCTGACGGGCGACACCGCGCACTTCGGGCCGCTGATGGAGCGCGATGATCTCGGTATCCAGGTGACGACCTTCCGGAGCTTCCAGCTCGAGGGGCTCGAGTAGCTCGTTTGGCGATCCGGTGACGTGCCCCAGGCGGTCGCGCTGTCTCGTTCCGTTGCTGGATACGCCCTAACCGTACTCGACCCCTTCGAGCCGTCATCAAAGCTGAGGTCGAGGAACGGTTCGGCCAGCAGCGATCTCTAGGGAGTGCGCACACGCTCTCGTTGGTCGACATCGTGCCGCCAGAAGTGAGGTGGGCTGACCGATGGATGCTGTGGAAGCCGTGCGCTGCCGTGGTGGATGGCACCGATCCGGTTCATCGGAGGTCGGAGGGTCCAAGGTCTATCCCTTGGGCGATGTGGCTCCGCCATCCACCAGTGCGAAGACCTGCCGCTCCGTGGGCACTCCCTTGAGCTGGTGAGTCCCCCGGTCGGCGAAGGCGAGTCCTGATCCGGATGCGAGCTCACGGGTGGTGCTGGAGATCAAGACCTCGCTGGGATCGGCGAGGGCGAGGATACGCGCCGTCTCGTGGACCGCGAGGCCTCGAAGATTACCCAGCACCACTTCCACCTCGCCCGTATGGACCGCCGCGCGGGTCTCCAGATCCATCGCTCGCGTGGCATCTCTAACGGCCGCACCAGCGAGCACGGCCCGCGCCGCGCCGTCGAAGGCAGCCAGGAATCCATCGCCGGTCGTATCGATCTCCGTGCCGCGGTACCGCTCGAGCACCTCGCGCACACGGGCGTTGTGCTGTTCCAGGACCTGATCCCATGCCGAGTCTCCGATCCGGGAAGCCAGGTCGGTCGAGCCCACGATGTCCGTCAGGAGCATCGTGGTCAGGATCCTCTCGCCCACCGGCGGCTTGCCCCAACCACGCCATCCGCCCCAGATCACTGACACGGCCGGCTCGTCACCGATGACCCAAACGTCGTGCCCGGGCGGGATGTCGAATACATCGCCCGCCTTGATGTCGACCTCGGTCCCGTCGTCCATGCGTACGCGAGACGCGCCGGAGATGCCGAACCCGACATGATGGAACTGGCAGCTGGCCGTGCCGGCGATGGGCTGGACGTCCTTCGACCATCGCCAGCCCGGCTCCTGGACGAGCCGCCCGATGATCAGATCGCCGAGCCTCACGGTGCTGGCCGATCCCCGCGGGATCGCCAGGACCTCATCGGGTCGGTCAAGGTTCTTGACTTGGGGCCGGGCCTTCATCTAGCCATCGCCTCTTGATAACACGCCACTGGGGAGTAGCCGTTTCGGCATCATGCATGTTCCAGCCATGCCCGTCACACTCGGGCGCAAGGATATGAAGCTGGAACTCCTTGCCGTCCCGGTCACCGATGTCGATCGCGCCAAGGCGTTCTATGTCGACCAGATCGGCTTCGACGCTGACATCGACAGTCAGGTATCGGATGATCTGCGGTTCGTGCAGCTTACGCCGCCCGGCTCAGCCTGCTCGATCGTGATCGGCACGGGCATCACCGAGATGGCACCCGGTTCCCAGACGGGACTCCAGGTCGTGGTCGACGATGTCGCGGCACTCCGGTCGGAGCTCATCGGCCGCGGCGTCGAAACCGGTGAGGTGGAAGTGCATCCCTGGGGATCGTTCATCTACTTCAGCGACCCAGACGGCAACACCTGGGCGGTGCAGCAGCTCCCACCACCGGAGTAGCCCCTAGGGCACGTCCTCGATGCTCGAAGTCGCCACGCAAACCGTTCTGCCCGCGAGGTCCGAGATATCATGCGCTCTGGGTAGAGAGGCCGGCAGAGCCAGGCAGCTCGATCCCATACCACACCTGGCCGGACCCGCGCCACA
>JACCYW010000329.1 GCA_013696275.1 Chloroflexota bacterium
CGGTAGACCGGTCAAAGTGTCATAGAAAGCCTGGTGGCTCAGCCGTTCCTCGATCCGCCTTCGCTCGGTGATGTCGACGATGACGCCGCGCATCAGCTGCGGCCCATCACCATCCGCTTCGATGACCACTGCCTCGTCACGAACCCAGAGTTCTCGACCCTCGCGGGTAAGCATCCGGTATTCGGCGACCTGGGAGCGCTCGGATCCGTGGCGCTGGATCGACCCTTCGGCAGTCAGGGCCGGACCCAGATCCGCGGGATGGACCTGCCTAGCCCAGAGGCCTGGGTCGGCGAGCCATTCCTCCGGAGTGAAACCAAGGAGCGTTTCGATCTGCGGGCTGACGTACTGCCACTGGGCGTTCTCGCCGAAGCCTGCGACGTAGACGACAGCAGGCAGCTGCTCGACCAGGGTCCGATAGCGTTCCTCGGCTGACATGAGTCGCTTGGCCGCGTTACGCCGGTCGCTGATGTCACGCAGATTGGCGGTGAAGACAGGCGGACCCGGCACCACGACGCGTGTGATGGCGAGTTCGACCGGGAAGATGGTCTGGTCTCGGCGCATCGCGCTCATCTCGATGCGGTTGCCGAGGACCTGCCCTTCACCCGTAGCGAGGTAGCGAGCCATCCCCTTGCGGTGCGCTTCGCGCAGCTCAGGCGGCACGATCATCTCGACCATCGGGGCACCGATGGCCTCCTCTTTCGTATAGCCGAAGGTCCTCACGGCGGCGGGATTGAAGTCAAGCACGACGCCTTCGTGATCGATCGTCACGATGCAGTCAAGGGCCGACTCCATCACGGCGGCGTGCCGCGCTTCAGCAACCCCCACGGCGGCCAGGAGGGTCGCCGTGGCATCACTCTGCTCGATCACAGTGTCGCTCGGATGTGCACGACTGTTGCTGGCGGCGGGCTGTGTGTTCCTTTCGGCGGACCTAACGGTCATCCACCTCCACTCCCATGCTCGACCGTGTGTGTCGCGCGTGAACAGCGACGGCGCGGTTGCGACACGAGTGTGCTGGGACCAAGTGCGCATGACCAGATGACGAAAGTCCTATTCGACCCGGGGGCTGTGTCAGCGACATCACGCTTCCGCTGCAGCGACCACCAGCCTCTGCCCCCCTGGGCAAGGGTCCGGGCCTTCTTGCGCCCTGGTCGAACACGCACGAGCATCTGCCGTCGATAGCCAGGCAGAAGATCACGATCAGTTAACAGGACCCGCCCTCTGAGCGGACTCGTGCCGGTGCAAGTGCCGCATCCCCGCGTGGATCGAGCGTACAGCAGGGGTATCGAGCGTTGAAAAGGGCGCTCGGAGGCGTCGCTGCCGGTCTCCCGGGGTCTGGCAAGCCCGCCACATGGTCGCCACCCTCGTCGCTGTCAACTGATGGTGGCTTTCGGTGGGGGTAACCCGCCTGGAAGGGGCTCGCCCCAAGAAGCCCCGTTGCGCGGAGCGCGGCGCTCCGCGCGGGCCCCTGCCGGTCCTCCCGTCAGCGTCCTGGGCCCCAGAGGGCAGGCGGTACGCCTTCGGTAGAGGCGGCGGCCGGTCGCTTGAGAAGGCTTGCGAGAGGACTGGAGCGGGAGACGGGATTCGAACCCGCGACATTCAGCTTGGAAGGCTGACGCTCTACCGACTGAGCTACTCCCGCCGGGGAAGATCAGCGTACCGCATCGCACCAACGGCTCAGCCCGAGACGCGACCTGCCGTCCGGCGTCGGCGATACCATCCCGACGAGAGGACGCCCAGGCGGAGGATGGGACTGCATGCGCATCGGGGTGGTCTCCGACACCCACTTGCCGAGGTTCGGTGGCCGGTTGCCGAAGGCGCTCATGGACGGCCTGCGCGAGGCGAGAGTCGAGCTCATCCTGCACGCCGGTGACCTCACCGAGTTGCTGGTGATCGATCAGCTCGAGACCATCGCTCCGGTCGAAGCCGTGACCGGTAACAACGATGGCCCGGCGGTGCGCGAGCGATATCCGCGCTCTCGACTGCTGCACCTGGGGGGTTTCCGCCTGGGGCTCGTCCACGGCGACGGCAAAGGCTCTCGCACCGTCGATCGAGCCTTGCGCACCTTCACGGAGCTTGACGCGGCCGAGATCATCTGCTTCGGGCACAGCCACATCCCTCTGCTGGAATGGCGCGGCGCCACCTTGGTCGTCAACCCCGGATCGCCCACCGACAAGCGAAGACAGCCCCGTTACTCCTACGCGACCATCGACCTGCAGCCGGGCGGTATCCAGCCGCGTCATCACTTCTTCGACGACCGTGCTGCTTGATCTTCCCTTCCCGTCACCGATAGCATCGATGCTGCCATCGATCGATGGCCGGATCAGGAGCGACCTTCATGGAGATGCGCGCGGTCTTCGAGATCCTGGGGCTGGTCATCGACGCTTTGGGGGTCGCGGTCATCGTCGTCGGCGGGGTGCTCGCCGCCTACGTGGCCGCGCGAACGCTGTCGGGTACTTCTGGTACCGCCGCCTACGAGGCTCTCCGACGGGGAGTAGGTCGTGCCATCCTGCTGGGCTTGGAGATCCTGGTGGCGGCCGACATCATCCGCACCGTCGCGGTCGAGCCGACCGTCGAGAGCCTCAGCGTGCTCGGATTACTGGTCCTCATCAGGACGTTCCTTAGCTTCTCTCTGGAAGTCGAGCTGCATGGCTCTTTGCCCTGGCGTCGAGGCAGCCGGGAGGCGAGCGAGCGCATCCCGTGATGGTGGTGGTCGACCTTGAGCCGCCGCTCGACTTGCCGGGCTCGCTCGCCTCGCTCGGTCGATGGGGTGACGATGGCATCGACCGATGGGATGGCGTCCGACTGCTCCGGACGGCACGCGACGGGTCGCGCGCTGTGCCCTTCCTTGCGCGGCCCACCGGCTCGATCGACTCGCCCGGACTGGCGGTCGCCGCTGAGGTGCCGGACCTGCCCTCTGCCACGGCGATGGTGGCGACCATGTTCGCGCCAGCAACGCCCGTCGCCATGGAGTCGTTGGCCCGTCGCGACGCCGTCATGGCGACCCTCATCGCCGACCATCCGGGGATCAGGCCGGTCATCCATCCGGATCCGCTGACCGCGCTGGTCCGCTCCATCAGCGCCCAGCAGATCAACCTGACGTTCGCGGCCCGCCTTCGCGGGCGGCTCGTTCAGGCGTTCGGCACCAGCCACGTCATCGCAGGCGAGACGGTCGGCTCGCTGGACGCCGAACTCGTTGCGGCGGCCGCCCCGGAGGAGTTGCGGGAGCTCCAGTTCACGACGAGCAAGGCACGCAGCATGATCGCGGTGGCTCGCGCGACGCTGGACGGACAGCTTGGTATGGCAGAGCTCGCGGCTATGTCGGATGAAGCCGTCGGCGACCGACTCCGTGCCCTGCCCGGTATAGGGCCGTGGACCGTCGACTGGTTCCTGGCCCGTACCCTGGCTCGACCGCGGGTGGCTGCCGGAGACCTGGGCGTGCGCAAGGCCGTTGGTCGGATCTACCTGGCCGGGCGACTGCCCTCGGAGGCAGAGGTTCGTGCCCTGACCGCACACTGGGGCGAAGCGGCCGGCATCGCGCAGCAACTCATCCTCCATGACCTGGCCGTTCGCGGCTGAGTGTGGCTCAGTGCTAGAAGGACTCCTCCAACTGGCTGATCTTGGCTACCCGCCGGGCGTGCCGTCCACCTTCGAACTGGCCGGCCATGAACGCGGCGACGCACGCCAGCGCTACTTCCTGGCCGATGATCCGGCTACCCATGGAGAGGACGTTGGCATCGTTGTGTTCGCGGCCAAGGCGGGCCGTCACTGGGTCGGCCGCTTCCACACATCGGATGCCACGGATCTTGTTGGCCACGATCTGTTCGCCCGTGCCACTGCCGCCCAGCACGATGCCCAGCCGGCAGTCCCCGCCAGCGACCGCCCGGGCCGCCGGGGCGATGACATCGGGGTAATCCACGGCTGCGCTGGAATCGGTGCCGAAGTCGACCGGCTCATGGCCAGCATCTTCCAGCCACTCGATGATGGGCCCCTTCAAGGGGAACCCGGCATGATCGGCGGCTAGGGCGACGCGCACGCCGGTCAACGTAGCACGTGCGCTGCGGCCAGAGTTCGCTACGCTGCGCCGATGCTGACGAACTCGGTCCGCCTCTTCCGCATCGCCGGCATCGACGTCGGCATCCACTACAGCTGGCTGGTCATCTTCCTGCTGGTCGCCTGGTCGCTGGCGGTCAACCTGCTGCCCCGGCTGTTGCCGGGTATCGCGAGCGGGGAGGCTTGGGTCCTGGGCATCATCGGCTCGCTGCTTCTGTTCGCGTCGGTGCTACTGCACGAGCTTGCCCACTCCTTCATGGCCAAGGCACGCGGCCTGGACGCTCGCTCCATCACGCTCTTCATCTTCGGTGGCGTCTCCAACCTGGGCGGTGAGGCGAAGCAGCCATCGACCGAGTTCCTGGTCGCCATCGTCGGGCCCCTGGCCAGCTTCGTCATCGCTGCCTTGTCGTTCGGCGTGTCCATCTCCGTGCCGGATGCGCGGGTCGAGGCGCTCTTCGGCTACCTCGCCTTCATCAACGTAGCGCTGGGCGTCTTCAATCTCATCCCCGGTTTTCCCTTGGATGGCGGTCGCGTCCTGCGGTCCATCGTCTGGTCCGTCACACGCGACCTTCGACGGGCGACCGACCTGGCCGCCAACGTCGGCAAGCTGGTGGCTTATGTGATGCTCCTGGTCGGCGTCCTGCGGCTGCTCGATGGCCAGTTGATCGAGGGGGCCTGGATCGCCATCATCGGCTGGTTCCTGCATGGGGCAGCTTCGTCCACGCAGGCGCAGGTGGTCCTGGAGTCACGGCTGCGGCGGGTCCGAGTGGGAGATGTCCTCAAGCCCGATACGACCACGGTGCCGCCCGGCCTTCCGCTGGGTCAGCTCATCGATGAGGTCCTCCTGCCGGCCAACCGTCGGGCCGTCCCGGTCGCCGTCGATGGGCGGCTGGTGGGCATCGTCACCATCAGCGATCTGGTCGGCATCCCGGTCGAGGCGCGCCAGACATCGCGCGTGTCCGACGTGATGGGCGGTCGCGATGGCGTCGTCACCGCCGGCCCGCGCGATACCGTGGCGTTCGCCATCGAGTTGCTGGCGAAGCACGACTTCGAGCAGTTGCCGGTGGTCGAGGGTGAGCGCCTGGTGGGCGTCATCACCCGCGCCGACGTGATGCGCCAACTCCAGCTGAGGGAAGCCCTGGACGTGTAGCGGGGTCGCGCCGGCTGAGCCGCCTACCCGGGCTGCTCTTCCCGCTGGGCCCGCTTCTCGCTGGCCGCTTCCAGCTCGTCCGTGTCGACCGGCGACGCATCGCGCGCCGCCGCTTCCGCGCGATCGGCCGCGAATGCCTCGGCGATCCAGCTGACGACCTCGTCCATGTCGTCGGTCAAGCGCAGCAGAGCGACGTCCTGAGGGTCGATCTTGTCCTCGGTCACCATCCGCTCGCGGATCCAGTCCAGCAGGCCCCTCCAGTAGCCGGTGCCGACCAGTACGACCGGGAAGTGCTCGATCTTGCCCGTCTGCACCAACGTCAGCGACTCGAAGAGCTCGTCCAGCGTGCCAAAGCCGCCGGGAAAGATGACGAAGGCCTGGGCGTACTTGACGAACATCGTCTTGCGCACGAAGAAGTAGCGAAAGTCGATGGCCAGATCGCAGAAAGGATTGATGCCCTGCTCGTGGGGCAGTTCGATGCCCAATCCGACCGAGACCCCACGTCCCTCCTGAGCGCCCTGATTGGCGGCCTCCATGATGCCCGGGCCGCCGCCGGTGATGATGGTGAAGCCGCGCTGGGCGAGCTTGCGGGCGATGTCACGCGCCTGGTCGTAGAGCGGATCGGATACGAGCGTCCGGGCCGATCCAAAGATGCTGACCGCTGGACCTAGCCGCGCGAGCGCATCGAAACCGTCGATGAACTCGCCCATGATGCGCAGCGCTCGCCACGCGTCGGTCTCCAGGAACGAGGCGTCCGCGTAGGGCGCCCCCATCAGGAACTTGCGGTCCGCGGTCGGCCGGCCGGCTGACCTGCGCTCTTCAGTCATCGAGTCTGCTCCTGGCCATCTTCGACCGAGTCTTGCACCATGACGCCGGAGCATAGCCGATCGGTCTCGGCGGCTCGCCGCGGGTCCATGCGAACATCGCGCTGATGCCGGTCATCGATCGCCACATCCGGATCGGAGCCTCACCTTGGCGCGTCTGGGATGTCCTGGTCGACATCCCCGGGCAACCGCGCTGGATGCGCGATCTGGTGGAGGTCGAACTAGTCGACAGGCAGCCCTTCCGCCAGGGGAGCCGCGCTGTCGGCACGATCCAGATGTTCGGACTGCGCCAGCGCGACCCCATCGTGGTAACGGCATTCGAGCCCCCCTCGCGCTATGCGATGGAGCACCAGGGCGCTTTCTCTGGCGGCGGCACGTTCGAGCTTCGGCCACTCGACGGCGGACGAGCCACCCATGTCCACTGGCGAGAGGAGCTCAGGGGAGGCGCCACGGCGCTACCTCTTGGCGAGCGGCTGGTCGAGCTCCCGCTGGTCGGCGGCCTGGTCCGCCGAGCCGGCGATCTCATGATGCTGATGGTCGACCCGCTGCTCTGGCCGGTCCTGGCGTGGGTCTTCCGGGCCGACCTGCGGCGCCTGAAGCGGTTGGTGGAGGATGGAACGGGCTGACGGCCACGATCCAGCCGCTGGAAGCGGGCCGTGGGCCGGGGTCGCTAGACTCTTCCCATGAGCGTCGCGATCGATCCGGTGTGCGGCATGGAGGTCGAGACCGACACCGCCCAGCAC
>JACCYW010000072.1 GCA_013696275.1 Chloroflexota bacterium
GCCGCCAGCTGTTCCGCGCTCGGTCGAGCGGCCGGGTCAGGCGACAGCGCCCAACGGGTGATGTCATCCAGCTCGGCTGGGATGCCCGCCCGAACAGCAGCTGGCGAAGGCACCTCACCGGTCAGCCGAGCCATCGCTACGGCGGCTGCGGTATCGCCGACCCATGCCCGGTTGCCGGTCAGCATCTCGTACAGCATCAGGCCCAGGGCGTAGATGTCCGAGGCAGGTGCGGTGGTCTCGCCGCGCGCCTGCTCCGGACTGAAATAGTGGACACTGCCCATGGTCATGCCCGGAACGGTCAGCTCAGCTTCCGCGAATGCCTGCGCGATGCCGAAATCACCGACCTTGACGCGCCCGGCACTGGTGAGCAGCACATTGGAGGGCTTGATGTCGCGGTGGACGATGCCCCGGCTATGGGCGGCCGCCAATGCGTCCGCCACCTGGCGTGCGATCCGGGCAGCTGCGTCCGCTGGCAGCGCGCCACGCTCGCGAAGCAGCTGAGCCAGATCCCCGGCCGTCACCAGCTCCATGACGATGAACGGACCCGCCTCGTCGGTGCCGTAGTCGAAGACGTTGACGATGTTGGGGTGATCGAGGGCGGCGACTGACTGGGCCTCCTGGCGGAAGCGGGCGATGAACGCCTCATCCGTGCCGTACTCGGCGCGCAGGACCTTGACCGCCACAGCGCGGCCCAACTGTGCGTCCTGGGCACGGAAGATCCTGGCCATCCCGCCTTGGCCGAGGAGCTCGACCAGACGGTACCGACCGCCCAGGATGCGCCCGACCTCAGCCAAGCGGCCGATCCCCCATATCGGGTGCCACCCTCAGGCGAGATCCAACGAGTTCAGGAAGCGGCGGAAGCCCGCCCCGATGTCGGGCCGCCGAAGGGCCAACTCGACCGAAGCCTCCAACCAGCCGATGGTGGTGCCAGCGTCGAAGCGCTGCCCGCGAAACGCATAGGCGTACACGTCCTGTTCCTCGAGGAGCGCTCCGATGGCGTCTGTCAGTTGGATCTCCCCACCCGACCCGCGCGGTGTCTGCTCCAGCTTCTCGAAAATCTTTGGTGTCAGCACATACCGCCCGATCACGGCCAGGTTACTCGGCGCGTCGGCGGGGTCAGGCTTCTCGATCAGGCCGAGCACCCGGCTGAGGCGCTCATCGCCGGTCTCCGCCTTGTGGTCCGGCGCGACGACACCGTATCGACGGGTCTCCTCGGGCGGCACTTCCATCACCGCCACGACGCTGGAATGGGTCCGGTCGTAGACATCGACCAGCTGCGCGATGCATGAGCGCTCGGAGGCCACTACATCGTCAGACAGCATGACCGCGAACGGCTCGTGCCCGACGAGCTCCTTGGCTATGAGCACCGCATGGCCCAGCCCCAGCTGCTCCTTCTGACGGACGTAGCTGATCTGGGCCATGTCGCCGATCTGCCGGACGCGCCGCAGCATCTCGATGTCGCCCTTCTCCTCGAGCAGGTGCTCCAGCTCATAGTTGTGATCGAAATGGTCCTCGATGGCTCGCTTCTGGCTGCTGGTCACGATGATGATCTGATCGATGCCCGCCGCGACGGCCTCTTCCACGGCGTATTGGATGACCGGTTTGTCGACCAGCGGCAGCATCTCCTTGGGCTGTGCCTTGGTGGCCGGCAGGAACCTGGTGCCCCAGCCGGCGGCAGGGAGGACAGCTTTTCGGACGCGCATCGAACCTCGTCGCGAGTGCCTGGATGGTCGCTCCGTCCTCCGTGAACGGGAGTGGATGTCGTGGGGACGGGCGTCCAGTATAGGGAGGCGCTGGAGAGTGGCGACCTCTTCCGAGCTGTGTGATCCTCATCCATGCCTCCCTGGACTGGTAGCGAACGGATCGGGGTGCCGTTGGCAAGCTGGGACCGGTCTGCGAGCGCGGCGAAACGGTCTAAGCGGGCTTAGCGACCGTCAGATCGGTCGATACGCTCCACTACCAATCCACCCAGGCATAGGCAAGGATCGATCGCGCTGGGCTGGGCCTGCCTGAGGGGTGGCGGCCGTCAGGCCAGCGACTACGCGGAACACACTCCTCAGCCTCTGCTCAGCCGCCGCCTCCAGCGCTGGTGACCGCGGGTGCCCGATAGGCTGACGGGCGTTGCAAGATGGCGCCCGAGGCGATGACAGCCGCCGCGCCGGCCACCTGGATGAGCGACGGGCGCTCACCAAGCAATAGGGCGGCCAGCGCTACGCCGACGACCGGCTCCAGCATCATCAGGATCGCTGCGCGAGCCGGACCGATGCGGCGGATGCCATCGACCAACGCAGTGGTCGGCAGAGCGGCGCCCACGATGGCGGCCATGAACAGCCACGGCCAGGCGGGCTCTACCAGCGATGCGCCCAGGCCGTCGAGCTGGCCGGCGACCACGGTCAGGAACAGGAAGACCACTCCGGCCGACAGGATGAGGAAGCCCGACGAGGCCAACGCGGGCACCGACGGGAAGCCCCGGCCGGTGATGAGCGAGAAGGTGGCCTGGCAGACGGCCGCCAACGCGGCCAAGGCCAGGCCAAGCGGGTCGATGGAGAGCCCGTTCCCGGTAGCCGGCGCGAGGACGACGACAAGCAGGCCGGCCGAGGCCAGGGTCAGGGCGATGGCGCGCCGTCGGTCGATGGGCTCGCCATAGAAACGGACCGCGCCCAGGGAAACGAGCGCCGGATAAGCGTAGAAGGTGACCAGGACCGGCGCCACAGCAGCACGCTCGAGTGCCGCGAAGAGGGCCAGATTGAGCCCCGCCCCACACGCCGACGCAGCCAGTAACGCGACGCGCTCCCGCCGGGCGACCAGCCACGGCCTGGGGATGGCTTCGCGCCCGGCCCACGCCAACGCCGCCATCGCCGCGGCCACCGCCAGCCCGCCGACCAGCGAGCGGATGGTCACGTACGGCAGCGCCGACACGCCGAGCTCGCCCATCCGACGCGCGGACAGGCCGAGCGTCCCGAAGCCGATCGCGGCCGCCATCACGAGCGCCGGCCCGCCAAGGATCGAGGCGCCCATAAGGGCCCCGCCGAGGCTACTGCGGCCCGACGTCACCGTTCGCTGCCAGTCGCCTCCGAGCGTTCGTGCCGTGCTCCGCGCAGGACGATGCCGGTGAACGGCACGCGTATCTCCCGGAAGATCTCGATGGAGACCAGGAAACCAGCGAACAGGAGCACGACGCCCAGGAACTTGCCGGTCTGGAAAAGCTCGGTGGATCCGAAGCGATTGAGGCTGTCGGTCACGGTCGGGATGAGCGCGCCGACCGCGATGAGCAGGGTCGCCGGCACGCGGCTGTGGATCCGCCCGGTCAACAGGTCGCGGACGGCTCCCGGGATCGAGGCCAGTAGGTTGACGGTGATGGCGATCGGTGCGATGAAGAGGTTGAACAGGAACTGGTCACCCGGCTGCCCGGCGTCGAGCGAGTATCCCAACACCCTGCGCTTGGGCATGAACATGTAGGTGGAGAAGAGGGCGCCCAGCGTCAGCGCGAAGGCGCCGGTGATATTCATGAACGGCGTCAACAGCCGAAGCGTGCCGGGCAGGACGCTTCCGGTCGGGATACCGGTGGCCGGGTCCAGCGAGTAGCCGGGAGCGGGGATGCTGATGGTGAACATGAGGGCCACGCTGACGACGGTCGCGCCGATCACCCCCAGGGCCGCCATATACGGCCACCGTTCGTTCTGGAAGTAGGTCTCCACGGCCACGGCCAGGGCCAGCACGCCGGCCGCGATGAGGTAGATGAGCGGCATGGAGCCCGCGTCGGCGTACTCGGTCGGGAATCGCCTGGGCGTGAGGAACGTGAACAGGCCGGCCAGGAACAGGCACATGGCGAACGCGTACCCGAAGCGCGTGCGGCCGAGGAGAAAGGCCGTCCCGAGCCCGAGCCAGCCAGCCGTCCAGACTGCGCCGGTCAGGTACCAGGTCCGATAGAGGCCCTCGTTCCAGCCCAGTGCCGCTGCCACCGCCTCGCAAGCCGAACCGATAGCGAAGAAGGTCATGCCGACCGACCAGACGAGCTGATACGCGCGCCTGCGTTGCAGGAACTGGTCCAGCAGGGCGAGCGCGAATATCGCAGCCAGGAAGGCGGTCAGGCCGGGGACGAGGATCTCGAGCGACACGGGGTCGGTAGGTGGACGCTGGCTGCCGGCTCAGGCTGCGACGAGCTCGTGTGCCTCGCGGTGCAAGCCATCGCATAGGCCCCAGCGCCCTTCCTGACCGGGGATGGCGATGGGACGCATGATCTCGCGCACATCGGATAGCCGGCAGAAGTAATAGCCCTTGCCGGACGCCCAGGAGCGGAAATGGGCGGGGTCGGCGTGGAATTGGTGCGGACCGGGATTGAGCTGCACGGCCACTGCCCAAGTGGGCGGCGCCTCCGGCGACACGATGTCCATGATGGAGACCCGGAACGGCGTGCCATCGATGTGCGCACCGCAGCCAGCACAGCGGATGGCGTCCGATTCCTCGAATACCGTCGGGATGCGGATACCCATGATCTCGCCACCGCGGAAGCGTGCCGTAGTCACGTGCTCGATCGTAGCAGGCGCGCCCCGGCGGTGGCCCAGGGGCAGCCCCGCCGGGGCTGCCTGCCGCCGCCCCTCGGCGCTGGGGCATCGTCCGCCCGGCGGCCCTGTGCACCGGCGAAGGACCTCATGCCGGAGTGCCAGGCGTCCTTTCGTCCCCTGAGCGAGCAGCCGATGGATGTGGCGGCCCTCAGCAGGCCCCTGTCGGTCCGTTCGTCCAGAAGCTGCGCGGCCACCTCATCAAGAGGGCCCAAACATTGACGTCCATCCGGATGGGTTGTGCTGGCTGCGGCTGTCCTGCTGCTGGTATCAAGCGCGCTGGGCGCTGCGAGCGACAACACCCCTGATAGGTCGAGCGGCGGACTGCCGCGATCGAAGCGCGCGAGGTATTCGGCCTTGCAGCTGACATGGAGACATTCAGAGCAATCCTAGGGAATGCGCTTGTTGTCGACTCGGCGCGCTGGGGTGTCCCGATGACCCCAAGGACACGGGGCCACAAGCAGCGTGCGTAGAGGTCAGAGACCCTCGGTCGGGCCGCTTCCTCAGCTGTCTGAGTTCGAGCCAGACGGGACGGGAAGCGGAGAGGCATACCCACTCGCCCTGAAGCCCCGTTAGGATCTCGCCGGTCTGATCATGTATTGGAACAAGGTGGTGCCCGCAGCGACCTACCCGGACTTCCAGCTGGCGGAGCTTGCCCTCGATGGAGCGATCGGTGGCGCCGCGTTCTTACTGACCTTCCCGGTCGTGGCGAGGCGGCGGCCCTCGTGATCGCGCCAAGGCCGGCGGCGCGGAGCCGACCGCGGATAGCGCGTCCCGGACCCTCTGCCGCGAGAACACCCTGACAGCCACGTTGACAGCCACGGCGGTGAGAGTCCGTCCGACGCGGTGAACCTGGTGCACGGCGACCGCGCGCGGGGTTGACGCCAGAGGTGTTCAAGCGACCCTGTGAACGTCGCCCGCTGAGACTTTTAATCCTCGTGTCCTGGGTTCGAATCCCTTCCGGCAACTGTGGAGCCTGCGGACGGCCACTTGACGGTTGCGTGACTGCTACATCGAACTCACTGGGTGGACTGTCGTGAAAGATTCTGGAAGACGCGTTGAACGCGGTTCACGACGCCCTGTCGGCCGGTTGGTACATCGGCCGTCCGAGCTATCACGTCACCTTGGAGCCGGGCTAGATCGCCGGCCCGCCCCACCAGAGCCGGGGCTGGGATCTCCTCCTGGCGGCCCGATCGGGGCTCGCACGATGACGCGACGGCTGGTGACCTCGCCTCGGCGCGGTACAGTCGCGTGCAAACGCCAATAGCCCACCGGAGGAGCCGATCCGTGAAGGTAACGAGCAACCGCGACGCAGTCGACCGATTTCTCGCCGCCTTGGCCACGCGAGACGTCGCTACGCTCTCTGAGTTGATCGCTCCGGACGCCGTCGAGGAGTACCCGCAATCCGGGGAGCGGCTCACCGGCCGGGACAACATCATCGCCGCGGTCCGAAACTATCCGGGCGGCCTGCCGGACGCCAAGCTCCTGGCGGTAGCCGGCGGCGAGGAGGATCGTTGGGTGATGACCCCGGCCTACACGGTGCTCAACGTCGAGGGTAGCGGGAATCACTACACGTGTGCCTTCCGCGCGGAGTATCCCGACTCTGGTGTCTGGTACGGGTGGCCATGCTCGAGCTCCGGAATGGTCAGGTCGTGAGATCCACTGAGTTCTACGGCCAACCCTTCGCTGCACCGGCGTGGCGGGCAGATTGGCGGGACCCGGCGCCAGAGTGACGGACCTGGAGCACGCCTGGTCCCAACCTCCACGACGCCACGCCCGCCGGCTGGTACATCGGCCGCCCCAGCTTCCACGACGAGCGGCGGGAGTGGCTCCTCTACGGCTTCGATCCCAGTGAGCGCCCGAAGGTCGGGCTCCGGAGCCGGGAATGGACCGCGATCGCCCCGACCGAGCTCGGGGTCGTTCATGAGATGGCGCGGTGTCTGGTTGAGATCGCCGCGGGCCGAGCGCCCAAGTAACCATTCTGTCTTCCCACGATCTGAACACATCCGACCTTGGGAAAGGGGTAGTGAATGCGGCGGCTGAATGTGCGTGCTTCTCAGCTGGAAGAGTCTGTGAAATCGTCCGTGTTCGCTATCAGGCAGCGCCAGACGTTCGAGCCGGCGAACTGCTGCTCCTCCAGCTCATCGTGTATCTTCACAACCGGGCTCGACTGGCGCGCATCGCGGCCGAGACACCGGCAGGCCGACGCGCAGCGCGACTGCGGCCTGGTCGGAGACGGGTGGCACTGAGCGAATGGCTTGACGGGCCTGAGCTGAACCGGCCGGCTTTGTATCGCCGCTGTTGCAGGGGGCTATGCTGGAGGCGCCTAAGGGTGGTCGCGGCCGCAGGTGCGCAACTCCCGGGCAGAGGAGGGGACTCGATGCGCCAGCTCATCCGTGCGGTCCTGTTGGTGGCCGTGCTTGCTGCCTCCGGTGTGGCGACAGCGGGCGGTGCCTCGGCGGCGGCACCCAAGGAAGGCGAGATCCTCTACGAGTACTGTCCCGGGACGCCCCAGTGCACCGTGTTCCGGACGCGACCCGACGGCTCTGCGAAGGCACGGGTCGGCGAGGGCCGTTGGCCGAGCTGGTCGCCGGACGGATCAAGGATCGTCTTCGCCAGCGACCGGGACGGGGACTTCGAGATCTACCTGATGGACCGGGACGGAGCCAATGTCACGCAGCTCACGCACAACTCAGTAGAGGACTGGGATCCGGCCTGGTCACCTACCGGCGCCGCGATCGCCTTTACCTCCGCGCAGAATGGCGAGCCCGAGATCTTCCTCATGGATTTCACCGGTGCGAACCAGCGGAACATCACGAATCATCCGGCCTTCGATGAGATGGCAGCTTGGTCGCCCGATGGCAGCAGGATCGCCTTCGCACGCGGCTTTGACATCTGGGTCATGGACGCTGACGGAAACAATGCCACCGCTTTGATGTCGACACCGAGCCTGGCGGAGGCTGCCCCCGACTGGTCGCCGAATGGGCGCGAGATCGCTTTTTGCGGCCAGCGGCCGCCGACCTACGACCTCGAGGTCTACGTGATCCGCCCTGACGGCTCACATGAGCGCAATCTCACGAAGAGCCCCGGAAGCTGGGACTGCTACCCCAGCTGGTCCCCCGATGGACGCGCCCTCGCGTATGCCAGCGACCCCAGCCCCGACGGTGATGACACGCAGGTCTACGTGATGACGGCCAACGGGAAGAAGTCGATGCGGCTCACCGATGGACCGCTCGCCGTCAATCCTGACTGGGGACCCTAGCGGACAGCGATCTCGTTGAACGAGAGCACGCGCTTTGGCCGTAGGGGGAAGATGAGGCAAGCCAACAGCCCCTCACCGCGGCACCCCCCCGCGGACAGCTCCCGGAGACAAGCGCGCCATCTCCAGGACGACGCCTTCCTCGGTGGGCGCGACCACGATCCACTCGCGACTCCTGAGCCCGACCTGGGGCCGCTCGCGCCACGTTCAAGCCTACCTTCAACGTGAACCTGTGCATCATGAACCTCCACGACTTCACCGTTCGGACCGTGACCCATACCGCGAGGAATGAGCAGTTCCCGGCGTGGGGGAGCGCGCCGCGTGACCTGATGGGCTTCATGTCGCAGGTATTCGGTATGACTACCTCTACGCCGGGACCGGGAACTGGGCTTTCAACACCGCATGGGCCGGAGCGCTCGGGTTCGAGGCCTTCGTGACGCGGTTCGCCTCTCTCGTCGACGGCGAGAGGTGGATCGCTGCCGGTGTGCCCGTCGTCATCAGCCTGTCCTGGCGCGCCGGTGAACTGGTCGGCGCTCCCATCACGTCCAGCGACGGACATCTCATCG
>JACCYW010000344.1 GCA_013696275.1 Chloroflexota bacterium
AGAGGATGGCGAGGCTGTCATCGATGCCGGTGTCGACATCCATGATGGTCGGGATACGGTGCATCGCCTGCTGCTGCATGCGCGGCCGATGCTAGCGTGTGTCAGCATCCCGGCGTGACCAGAGCGCGCGCTGCGGATGGGCGACCAGGCCCGACCAACGAGCCGGGTACGAACCCGCCTTCCAGCGCGGTCCCCTTCGTGGCCGTGATCTGCGGATCCACTTCCGACTTGCCGCGCATGGAAGAGGCCTTGCCACTGTTGGCCGAGCTGGGGGTCCGCCACGAACTCCGGGTGCTGTCCGCGCACCGCTCGCCGGCACTGCTCGAGCGCTATGTGACCGAGGCGGCCGAGCGTGGCGCGCGCGTGTTCGTCTGCGCCGCCGGCCTCGCCGCTCATCTGGCTGGCGCCGTCGCGGCAAGGACCGCCCGGCCGGTCATCGGCCTGCCCATGCCAGGTGGCGTCGCAGACGGGCTGGACGCGCTCCTATCCACGGTGCAGATGCCGGCCGGCGTGCCCGTCGCGACCGTCGGCGTGGGCAACGCCAGGAATGCGCTGCTACTCGCGGCCCAGATACTGGGTGTGGCTGACCCTGTCATCGCCGCGCGCATCGGGGAGCACCGGGCGGCCCAGCTGCGGCGCGTGGAGGCGGGTCAGGTTCCGGACCAGTCCTGAGTGCGAGCGATAGCTCCCCTCGGCTGGGCTGCTCGCTGAGCGGCCGAACGGACCGCTGAGATCCGGCCGGACCGTCGCGCTGCTCGCTGAGCGGCCCAACGGACCGCTGAACGTGTGGTGTCGGTCGTCTCGATGGTCGATGTACTCGCTGAGCGGCCGAACCGGGTGTCAGGCTGGGCATCCGAGGGCCTCGCCGGTCCGTAGGGCCGCTGGGCGGACCAGCGCGCCAGCTGAAGGCCGTCTCGACCGAACCCACGGCTGTCGGGCGCTGGCCGGACGGACGCACCAGGCACCACGAACCCAGCCGATACACTCGTGGAGATGGACCCCGACGAGATCATCCGGGCCGACCCCACGCTCGATAGACAGGAGCGCGCTGTGCGGCTCGACGTCCGGGGCCGCCCGGTCGTCCCATCAAGGGTCCCCGAGACGCGCCCGACCCCACTCGGGGATCACTTCATCGAGCTCTCCATCGTGGTTCTTGTGTGCGGCGTCGTGGCCATCTCCGCGCTTTCGTTCGGGGCCTCCTCGATCGATCCGATGGTGCGCTTCCCACTGCTGATCGGTGGCGCGGTGCTGGCCGTCGTCACGGTCGACGCCATCGTTCGCATCTGGCGCTCAGCGTGGGCATGGCTGCCAGTCGACAGGGCCCGCGGCCTCTTTCGCTTCATCTGGGCGGCGGTGCTGGGAGCGAGCCTGGTGCTGCTTGGCGCGTTGTTCGTGCTGTTGATCGGGGTGTGAAGGGCACTTTCAGGCCCGATAGCCTGACGGCGGAGCGTGGCATGCCCGCCTGGCTTGCCACCACCATGAACTTCTGCACCCGGTGTGGCGCGCCGCTCCGCTTCGGTCTCCTGGCCGCGGAGGACCGCGAACGACTCTATTGCCAGACCTGTGGCTTCGTGGCCTACGTGAACCCCAGACTCGTCGTCACCACCCTGCCCATCACCGAGGCGGGAGAGGTGGTCCTGCTCAGGCGTGGCATCGAGCCGGGCCATGGCGCCTGGGCGCAACCGGGCGGGTTCCTGGAGATCGACGAGACGGCCCATGAAGGCGCCATCCGCGAGACGGTCGAGGAGACAGGGCTGCTCGTCGAGCCCGGCCGCATAGTCGGCCTGTATACCAGACCTCAGGCGGCCATCGTGGTGGTGGCCTTCGAAGCGGACATCGTGGGCGGCGAGATGCGGACGTGCCCCGAGGCGTTGGAGATCGTGGCCTTCGCCCCGGAGGCCATCCCGTGGTCGGGCATCGCCTTCGACACCACCACCTGGGCGCTCACCGACTGGCTGCGTGCGACCCGCCCTGAGCTGCTTCCGACCACCCGGCCAGAGCCGATATCAGGTCGAGGTCACGTTCGATAGGCCGCCCACCAGCCCAGCGCAGACGCCGATGACCAGCACCGAGGCGGCGAGCTTGGGTCGCTGCGGGCTGATGATGATGACCACCGCGGTGAGCAGGACGACGCTGGCCACTTTCACCAGCGTCAAGCCGGGCAACCCCAACAGTTGCGCCAGCGCCACGACCAGCGGGTTGTACTCGGCCATCAGACCGTGTCGACTGGTCATCACCAGGAACGACGCATAGTCGAAGAAGTGGGCTGATCCCAGGATGAGAAAGGCGGTCATCGACATGAGTAGCCCGATGGTACTGGCGGCCACTAGTACTGTCGAGGGGATCCTGATCTCAGCGGTGTCCCTCGGCACCACACGGCCTCGCGCGGCTACCCCAGTCGGCGCAGACGCCGTGTCAAGGTCAGGCCGTGGCCGCCTGATACTCGTTGGGATGGTCTTGCCGGTCCTTGTCGGCTGTCTTGGCGATATTCTTCAGCGTCTCTTCGACCGACGTGCCGTTCGC
>JACCYW010000391.1 GCA_013696275.1 Chloroflexota bacterium
AGCTGATGGCGGACGAGGAGGGACTCCTCGCGCTGGCAGGTCAGATCCAGGAAGCGTGCCTCTCACGTGGTCTGACCGTATCGGTGGCTGAGTCATGCACCGGCGGCCTGCTCGGCCACCTGCTGACCGATGTCTCGGGGTCGAGCGGTTACTTCCATGGTGGAGCGTTGACCTACCACGATGGGCTCAAGCAGAGTCTGCTCGGCGTACCGGCTGAAACGCTTGGAGCGCATGGCGCGGTATCGGCGCAGGTCGCGCTGGCGATGGCCATCGGCGGACGGCGGTCCTTCGCGACGGATCTGTGTGTGTCCGTGACCGGCATCGCGGGGCCGGATGGCGGCTCGCCGGCCAAGCCGGTCGGGCTCACCTATATCTGCGTCGCCACACCCACCGGGAGCGAGGTCAGGCGCTTCGTCTGGACGGGCGATCGGCGCGCCAACAAGTCCTCCAGCGCGGATGCGGCGCTGCGCCTGTTGCTGGCTGCGGCGATGGGTCTGCCTTGACGCGTTCCGGCGCGGATGTAGGCGCTGGACTGGCCAGGGCACGGCCAGCGAGGACGATCCCGGCCGGCGAGCGCATCCACGTCATCGGCGTCGCGGGTGCCGGTGCTTCGGCGGCGGCATCACTGGCTCACTTCGCCGGCGCACGAGTCTCCGCTTGCGACAGCGGCGGTCCATCGCCCTACACGTCCGGCCCGGCGCTGATCGGGCTGCCGATGGAGTGGCGCCATGGGCCCGACCACGTGATCGCCGATGGCGTGAGTCGGGTCGATCGACTGGCTGTGACCAAAGCGTTGACGTCGATCGATCCTGACCATAGCGAGCTCCTGGCGGCGCGCGGGGCGGGCATCCCGGTCGAGCCGTGGCAGCAGTTGGTCGCTGATGTCGCTGAGAGTCGTGGGCAACGTCTGGTCGCAGTGACCGGTACGCACGGCAAGTCGACTTGCGCTGGCTGGCTGGTGCACCTGCTGACCTCCGCGGGCAGGGACCCAGCCGCCTGCGTCGGCGCCCTGTTGCCGGCGCGACTGACGGGCGGCGTGCCAGCTACCGCTCGCTGGGGCAGGGGCGACACCTTCGTGGTGGAAGCCGATGAGTACGCCGGCAACTTCGATCCATTCCGTCCTTCGGTGGCAGTGCTACTCAACGTGGAGTGGGACCACCCGGACGTCTTCGCCGACGAGGATGCCGTGGTCGAGGCATTCGCGCGGTGGACGGACGCGCCCGGCATCGAGGGGCGCACGGTGGTCGCCAACGTGAGAGATGCCGGCGTCCGGCATGTGCTCGAACGGATGAGGGTGCCCCCGCAGCGGCTGGTCAGGGTCGCGCTCGCGACGGTGGGCGAGGCGGGAGCCGGCGAGGCGGGAGCCGGCGAGGCGGACCTCTCGGGTCAGCTGGGAGAGGACGGCATCCTCAGCATGAGCGGTCCGTTGCTGATGCAGGCGGGAACGCTGGATGTGCCACTCAGGCTCGCTGGGGGCCACAACGCGGCCAATGCGCTGGCGGTCGCCGCTGCTTCGGCAGTCCTGGGCGTGGAAGCAGGTCGGATAGGCCAGGGATTGGCGACCTTCGAGGGCGTGGGCCGACGATTGGAGCTGAAGGGCGAACCGGGTGGGATCACCGTCCTGGATGACTATGGTCATCACCCGACGGCCATCGCTGCCACGCTTGCCGCCGTCCGGGCGCGCTATCCGGGCCGCCGCATCTGGGCCGTCTACGAGCCCCTCACATACCACCGCACGGCGGCCATGCTGGAGCGGTTCGCCGATGTACTCGCCACGGCCGACCAGGCTGTCATCGCCGACATCTGGGCCGGGCGGGATCCGGACACGTCGATAACCAGCGCCGATCGGCTGGCCACCGCCATACGGCGAAGGGGCCACGCGCCGGCCACGGCGCCTGGGTCGGTGGAGGCGACGGCCGACCACCTGGCTGGCCGGGTGAAGCCGCCGGACGTGGTCCTGGTGATGGGCGGCGGTCGATCCTATGTCATCGCGGAGCGCTTGCTGGTCAGCCTTGCGGAGCGGTGGCCGCAAAACCACTAGACTCGGCTCCATGCGTGACCTGACCCACGGCGAAGGACAGGATCTTCTCGAGCGCTACAAGCGGGCATGGCAGGGACGCGACCCGGACGCCGCGATGGCGTTGTATGCGCCGGGAGCGGAGCACCGCGACCACCCGTTCCGTGACCCGTATCGGGATGAGAACGCCATCCGCGGCATGTGGAACGACATCGCAGCCAATGAGGACCATGTGGAGTTCGATGCCGAGCGGATCTGGGTGGCGGCGCGCACCGTGCTGGCGAGCTGGCACGCCGCGTACACCGACAGGACCAGTGGTGAGCGGGTCCGTCTGCGAGGCTTCGCGACCTTCGAGTTGGACGAGGCGGGCCTCATCCAACGACTCCGTGAATGGCCGGTATCCCGCGTCGTAGGCATGGATAGCACCTTCCCATCCGAGCCGGTCGCGCCGGTCAGCCGTGAAGCCGATCCGTCCCATGGCAGGTGACGTCTCGTTCGACGTCGTCAGTGACTTCGATCGACAGGAGCTGGTGAACGCACTCGACCAGGCGCGCCGTGAGATCGCCACACGCTACGACTTCAAGGGTGCCACGGCCGACATAGAGCTGGGTAAGGACACTCTGCTCATCAGGGCCGACTCCGAGCATCGAGCCGGGGCGATCCGCGATATGGTCGAGTCGAAGGCCGTCAGGCGCGGCCTGTCGCTCAAGGTGTTCGACTGGGGAAAGGTCGAAGGCGCGGGAGGTAACACGGTCCGCCAGGACGTCAGCTTGCGGCGCGGTCTGCCGGATGACCTGGCCAAGCGCATCACCAGGTTGATCCGGGACGAGTTCCCCAAGGTGAAGTCACAGATACAGGGAGATGCCGTGCGGGTGAGCGGCAAGAGTCGCGACGAGCTACAGAAGGTCATCGCGCGACTGCGTGAGGAAGGAGAGGCGTATCCCGTGGCCCTCCAGTTCGAGAATTATCGGTAGCGCCGTGATCTGGTCGGGCAGAGCCAGCCGCATCCTGATGGCCATCGTCACGGTCATCGTGCTCATCGCGTTCCTGACCACGGCGTTCCGGTTCCCGGCATGAATGCGCTCGCGCAGGCAGGCCCTTCCGAGGCGTCGGAAGTGCTCCGACCGCCGGCCGTCGAGGATCAGTCGGATGCGGCGCGGCCGGCACCCGCCGCTCAGCCGGTCGGCAGGGTCATCGCCGAGCGTCTCGCGGCGGCCGGCGTCAGGTATGCCTTCACCGTGCCCGGCGAATCCTTCCTGGGGCTTCTGGACGGGCTGGTAGAGGCCGGCATCCGCGTCATCGGCACGCGCCATGAGGGTGGCGCCGCCTTCATGGCCGCGGCCGCCACCCAGATGATCGGGCGACCGCAGGCGTGCCTCGCGACGCGGGCCGTGGGGACCTCCAATCTGGCCATCGGTATCCATGCCGCGCGGGCCGACTCGCTGCCGATGATCGCGCTCGCGGGCCAGGTCCAGCGACCCTTCCGCGGTCGGGACGCTTTCCAGGAAGCGGATCTGGTGGGCTCCCTCGGTCGCCTGGCCAAGTGGGCGATAGAGATCAGATCGCCGTCGAGCGCGCTCGAGCAACTGGACGAGGCGTTGCTGCGGGCGCTGGAGGGGCGTCCCGGTCCGATCCTGGTGGCGGTCCCTGAGGACGTCCTGGAGAAGGAGACCAGCCCCGCTTCGAGCGGTCCGCCCGTGCCGCGCGTCCCATCGGCGGAGGCGGCCGAGATCCGCGCCGTGCTCCATCTCATGGCTGGATCGCGCCGCGGCGTCGTGCTCGCCGGGGCGGGTGTCCAACGCGGCAATGCCGGGCGGCGGGTCCTCCGGCTGGCCGAGATCCTGGGTGTGCCCATCATCGCCTCCTGGCGTCGTCCGGATGTCGTCGCCAACGGTCATCCGCTCTATCTCGGCATGGCCGGCTATGGTGGCCCGGCGACGGTGCGGGCGCGTCTCGAGGAAGCCGATGCCCTCCTCGTACTCGGTTGCCGGCTCAATGAACCCACCTCATTCGGGTACCGCGTGCCGGGACCAGGCACACGATGGGCGCAGGTCGACCTGGAGCCACTGCGGGAGCGCGCGGGATTGTCCGCCCCCGACATCGCGGTGACATCTGAGGTCGGTCGGTTCCTGGATGCCGCGCTCGAGCTGCTGCGCGCTGGTTGCCTGGAGGCTGCACCGCGCGCTGACAGGCTCGCCGCCGCCGCGACCGACCGCGACGCCTACCTCGCGGCATCGATCGTGGATGATCATCCGTGGTCTGGTCCGGGTGTACATCCGGGCAGGATCGTGGCCACCCTGCGACGGGTGCTGTCGCCGGAGACGATGCTGACCACGGATGCCGGGAACTTCGGCGGCTGGATCGCCCGCGGCTACAGGTTCCGAAGGCCCGGCACGTTCCTGGGCTCCTCGGCGGGGGCCATGGGCTATGCCATCCCGGCGGCCATCGCGGCGTCGCTCATCCGACCCGATCGACCGGTCGTGGCACTGGTGGGCGACGGTGGTTTCGGCATGTCCATGAACGAGCTGGAGACGGCTGTCCGCGAGGGTGCCTCGCCCATCGTGCTCGTGTTCGACAACCGCCGCTATGGGACGATCGCGATGCACCAGACCCAGGAGGGTCGGCCGACGACGGCCAGCGAACTCGGGCCGATCGATGTCGCTGGGGTGGCTCGTGCCCTCGGCGCTCAGGCCTGGACGGTCACCGAGGATGAGGCTTTCGAAGGCGTGATGACCGAGGTGCTGGCGGCCGGTGGACCTCGGGTGGTCCACCTGGCGCTCGATCCAGGCTGGGTTTCGGTCGATCAGGTGCCTCACGCGACCGCCTGAGTCGGACTTCCAGGACCTGCCTGGCGGCCGACTGGTGGCCAAAGGGCTGGCTGATCTGGCAGGCGGGCGTACGACCGTCGAGAGCCTCTTGATCGGCTGCGCATCCATCCGACTCAGGAAGCTGGGTCTGGCCGTGCCGGGTCCTGTCGTCGGCATCGAACAGAGCCTGTATCGACTCATCGAGGAGGAGGTCGGTGAGGCACGCGCTCACTCGCGCTACAACGCCCTGCGTCGCCGCCTGGTCAGCTTCATGGGTTCGGCACGGGATGCGGCGCGCGGCTGACGCCGATGCGGTGCGCGCCTTCGTGGCTGAGCTTGGTCGGTCAGCGACGGGTGCCGCCACGCTCTACTTGGTCGGCGGCGCGACGGCTGTCATGGAAGGCTGGCGGAGCACCACGCTCGACGTGGACATGGTCCTCGAGCCTGAGCTGGATGAGTTGCTCAGGCAGATACCCACTCTCAAGGAGCGGCTGCACATCAACGTCGAGTTCGCCTCACCGCTCGACTTCCTGCCGGAGCTCCCGGGCTGGCGCGAGCGAAGCCCGTTCGTCAGTCAGGAGGGCGCTCTGACGGTGCGCCACCTCGATCCGTACAGCCAGGTCCTGGCCAAGCTGGAAAGAGGCATCGATCACGACTTGTCCGATGTCGCGGCCATGATCTCTCGTGGTCTGGTCCATCCAGCCACGCTCCTTGATCTCTTCTCATCCATCGAGCCGCAGCTGTACCGATTCCCGACGGTCGATGGCAAGGTCCTCAGGGAGGCCGTGATGGCCGTTATGAGGAACGACGACATGAAGGGCGTTCAGCCGTGACCGGGCTCGCGATGTACGGACGACTGGCGCCCTGGTTCCATCTGCTGACGCCGCCCGACGAGTACGCCCAGGAGGCGGCGTCGATACTCCGGCTCCTTCGCGAGCACGTCGACGGCCCGCTAGAGACGCTCCTCGAGCTCGGATCAGGCGGCGGCAACATGGCTTCTCACCTGCGGCGCGACCTGCAGGTGACGCTGACCGACCTATCGCCGGAGATGCTGGAGCTGAGCCGGAGCATCAACCCCGCCGTCGAGCACATCGCGGGTGACATGCGGACCCTCCGGCTGGGCCGAACCTTCGATGGCGTGCTGATCCATGACGCCATCTGCTATATGACCACGGAGGCCGACCTCCGAGCGGCCATGGTCACCGCCTTCGAACACCTCCGGCCGGGCGGGGCCGCGGTCTTCGAGCCGGATGAAGTGCGCGAGACCTTCGCCGCCCCAGAGACCGACCATGGCGGCGAGGACGGCGCCGCGGGAGGCGCCGGCAGGGCGGCTCGGGCGCTCCGATACCTCGAGTGGAAGACGGACCCAGATCCCGCCGACACGTGGTACCAGGTCGACTACGCACTCCTGCTGCGGGATGACGACGGAGCGGTATCGGTGACCCATGATCGTCACGTCGAGGGCCTGTTCGCCACGGAGCGATGGCTCGCTCTACTCTCGGAGGTCGGCTTCCGGGCGACGTCGCTCACGGACGAGTGGGATCGCGTCGTCTTCATCGGGGACAGGCCTGCCTAGATGACCGCGACGACGCATCCGCTGGTGCGGCAGTTGCGGTTCACGCGCAGCGAATTCAACCGCTCCATCCGCGGCGTCACCGAGCCTGACGCTATACGCCGCATCCCGCCGATGAACAGTCTCAGTTGGAACGTGGGGCACTTGGCTTGGCAGGAGCAGAGCTACTTCCTGGTCTACGGGCAGGGTCAGTTGGCCCTTCCGGAGATAGATCGCGGCTTCGCCAGTGGTGGTCCGCCGAGTACACCCGCCTTGGCCGAGATGGTGGCTGCCTGGGAGACCATCACTCGTGCAGCGGATCCATGGTTGGACCTGCTCACCAAGGACGCCCTGCAACGGCACTTCACCCGCAGCGACGGGCAGCCGGGTCGCCGGACCTTCGGCTCGCTCCTGCTGCGGGTGATCTATCACTACTGGTATCACCTGGGCGAGAACATGGCCATTCGCCAACGACTCGGCCACGACCGCCTCCCGCAGTTCGTGGGCGATATCGACGAGC
The DNA here is from genome assembly GCA_013696275.1 of Chloroflexota bacterium. GTDB lineage: Bacteria > Chloroflexota > Limnocylindria > Limnocylindrales > CSP1-4 > Palsa-1032. Next base: position 6,897 of record JACCYW010000391.1, read on the forward strand.
AGGCGCCGTATCTCCCAGAAGATCCTTGAGCGTGCGCGGGCTGGCTCAGAAAGTGCGTAGCTGCAGCCGCTGCCAGCCTCCATCGTCGAAGGCGTTGGGGTCGAAGCCAGGCTGATCGGAGGTCAGGTACGCGCCGTTCTGGCTCACCCAATACTCATTCCATCCGACCGGCAACTGGACGAGTGTCTGGCTGACCGGGTCGACGTAGGTGTCGACCCCTCCGAGCGACTGGCGACGCAACTCGGCGATGCGATCCTGGGACGCGCTCCGTTCCTCGCTTACCTGCGCCTGGAGCGCGGCGGAGTCCGCTCGATGCTGAGCCAGCAACTGGCCGAACGCCACCGTATCGGCCAACTGTTGCCCGATACCCTGGGTGAACAGTCTTTGGACCAACCGGTAGGTGCCCTCCCATTCGGG
>JACCYW010000419.1 GCA_013696275.1 Chloroflexota bacterium
CTCTCGATGGGCAAGCCAAGATGCTACATGGGCGGCTCCGCGTAGACTGCCACCCCATGTCGCTGCCCGCCGAAGACTGGGTGCCGGGCCCGCCGCAGATCGGCCCCTCCCAGCCACGAGGCTGGACCAGCGGCGGGCGTTTCGCGCTGGTCTCCGTGGTGACCATCGTCATCGTCGCCGCGTTGCTCGCCTTCGTACTCATGCGCGGCCAACCCCCCGCGCCAGGCGCAGACCGACCGGACGGGGTGGACGTGGTCATCGCCGGCGCAGCACCGCGGACCTGGGATCCGACGCTGGCCGGCGACGCCGCCTCGGCGGCCACCCTGACCCAGGTCTATGAGGGCCTCACGGCGCTGGACGCTGAGAGCCAGGTGCAGCCCGCCCTGGCCGCCCAGTGGACGGTCGAGGATGGTGGCCGGCGCATCGTCTTCCAGCTGCGCCCAGGCATCACCTTCAGTGACGGATCGCCCATCACGTCCCAGGACGTGGTGACGAGCTGGCTTCGGCTGATCGACCCCGCACGAGACGCTCCGCTGTCCGGTCTCCTGACCGACATCGCGGGCGCCCAGGCATATCTGCAGGGGGAGGGGAGTCTTGACTCGGTCGGGTTGCGATCGGAGGACGATCGCGTGGTGGTCGAGTTCCGGCGACCGGCCGCCTACTTCGTCGCTGTCGCCGCGTCGCCCTCCCTGGCGGTACTGCCGCAGGCGTCGGTCCACGGACGGGAGTCCCCACAGCTGCCCCAGGACCTGGTCGTCTCCGGGGCGTACCGGCCGACCTCACAGACCGAGAGCACGATCAGGCTGGAGGCTAACCCCAGGTACTGGGCAGGAGAACCACCGATGGCCACCATCGAGCTGCTGACGGACACGGCTGGCGAGAGTGCCGTCGCGCTGTTCGAGGCCGGTCGACTGGACCACACGGGCATCGGCTCGTTCGATGCCTCGTGGATCCGCTACGACCCCGAGCTCGGTCCCCAGTTGCGCCAAGCTGACTCGTTCTCGGTCAGCTACTACGGATTCGATACCACCGACGCGCCCTTCGACGATGCGCGCGTGAGACGCGCCTTCTCACAGGCGGTCGATTGGGATCGTGTCGTGCTCCTCGCCGATCCGGCCTCGGAACCGGCCACCTCCCTGATCCCGGAGGGCATACCGGGCCGCGGCGATGAGGATCTCTCACCGACCTACGACCCTGATGCGGCTCGGGCGTTGCTGGCAGAGGCCGGCTTCGCCGGCGGCCGGGGATTCCCGGTCGTCACGCTCGGTGGCTTCGGTCTGGCCTATGACCTGGCCGTCGAGTACGAGCTGGAGCGCGAACTGGGCGTAGGAGTGCAGGTCGAGGAGCGCTCGTTCGCTGACTACGTGAGCCTCCTGGACACCGACCCGCCGGACATCTGGTCGATCACCTGGATCGCCGACTATCCAGCGCCCCAGGACTTCCTGGGCTTGCTGCTCGAGAGTGGTTCGGCCAGCAACGAGGGACGTTGGGCTGATCCTTCCTTCGACGCCGCGCTGGAGGCAGCAGCCACGACCGAGGATCCCCAGCAGCAGGAGCGCCACTATGCCGAGGCGCAGAGGATCGTGCGCGACCAAGCACCGGTCATCCCGGTCGCCTATGACGAGAGCTGGTCACTCAGCCGCACCGGGCTCCTGGGTGCCCAGCAGTCCGGCGTCGGCTTCCTGCGCTTCGCGAGCCTCGACTGGGCGGCCGATTGAGACGGGTCCGTCTCGTGGCCGCCGCGTTGATCGTCCTGGGCGGACTGGGCAGCACGGCCGTCACACCTGCCCGGGCGCTCGAGGCGTCCTTCGAGCAACCCACAGCGACCGCCCGTCTGGGCGAACCGATCACCTTTCGAACGGTCCTCCGAGCCGACCAGCAGCCAGCCCGGATCGAGCTCATCACCCGGCTCCCGAGCGACGAAGGCACCTCCATCCAAGTCGCGTCGTTGATGCCGGCTGGCGATGGCGCCTATGAGGCGAGCGCCGTGGCAGAGGGCCACGTGACACCCAACACCACGTTCCTCTATCGCTTCCGGGCGATCTTCCCCGACGGGGCCATCGAACTCGGGCCGGAGGAACGAGCGACCGTGGTCGACGACCGCTTCGCGTGGCGGACTCGGGCGGGGTCATTGGTGCGGCTGCACTGGTACGAGGGTGACGACGCTTTCGCGGAGCGCGCTCTGGCCATCGGCGAAAAGGCACTCGCTGGAGCCTCCGACCTGCTCGGGGTGGCCGAGACGGAGCCGGTCGACTTCTTCATCTACGCCGCCGAGGATGCCTTCCGGGCTGCCCTCGGGCCGGGCACTCGGGAGAACGTCGGCGGTCAGGCGAGCGCCTCCATCAGGACCCTCTTCGGGCTCATCGAGCCGGCCGACATCAGCTCGGCCTGGGTCGATGTCCTCATCACCCACGAGTTGACCCACCTGGTCTTCGAT
>JACCYW010000422.1 GCA_013696275.1 Chloroflexota bacterium
CGTGGCACCGGACTCTCACTGCTTGCCACAGCCACCAGCGTCGGGCGGCTGGCCGCTTCCGTGCTATTCGGCATCGCGTGGACGGTCGGTGGGGTGCAGGCCGCCGTACTCTTGTTCCTGGCCGCGCTGGTAGGTGTATCGCTCATCGCAGCGTGGCTGCTGGGTCGCAAAGGGGAGATGACCGCCATTGGCTGATCGCAAGTCCCTCGAACGAGACATGCCCGGCCCGGGCGGGTCGAAGGCAGCCGTCTTCGCCATCCTGGTCGCCATCGTCGTGGCGCTGGGTGCTGGCTACGTGGCCTGGCAGCCACGCGCGGCGGCGATGCCGCCCTGCCCGGCATTGGGTCTGGCTCGCCGGCCGTGGTGAGGTGACGACCAGCTCGAGGGCCGCCGGGCGACTGCGTTGTGATGCCGTCGCTCTCCTCCTGCGCCTGGGCATCGGCTCCGTCTTCCTTCCCGCCGGACTGCAGAAGGTGGCCGGTGGAGGGGTAGCGGCTATCGCCTACTTCGACGACCTGGGCGTGCCGGCACCTGCGCTGGTAGCGCCTGCCATCGGCTACCTGGAGCTGATCGGTGGTGGGTCGCTGCTGATCGGCGCCGCGACGCGCTGGCTGGCCGTCCTCTTTGCCATCGAGATGATGGTGGCCATCCCGCTGGCGCGGCTCTCCCTGGCCGCGTCGGAAAGCAGCATCACCGGTGCCTTCGGTGCCGTCCGGCTGGAGATCCTGGTGCTTATCGCGGCCATCTGCCTCATCTTCCTGGGCTCAGGTCGGTGGTCGGCCGACGAGCTGTTGGCGGCATCGATGCACAGCGGGCGCCGAGCTGCTCGAAAGCCGGCCGACCGGTCCGATCCATCGCTGTGACCGATGACGTCGACGGCGGGGCGACCCGGCAACACCGGGCGGTCAGGTGTAGTTAGGGTGGTTGCCCCCAGTACCCCAGTGGCCCGACCATGAGTACTTGGCGGCACGGTCGCTGCGACCTGCCGTTAGCTGGCCAGAGGACTCGTTCCCTACCGGCAAGGCTCGATGGGGCGTGGCTCGCGGTGACCCAGACGCCGCGGACCGCGCCCCACCACCCTGTGGCGCGCCGATAAGCCAAGCTGCGCATAGCCAGTTACCGCGACGACCACGTAACGTTCATGGCGGCGACGCAACGAGCAGGGATCGAGGTTGTCCGCTCTGGTGTACTGGGCACCGCGCTGGGGCGAAGGGATCGGATGACCTCCCTGTTCCGGCGTCGGCATCCACTCGACCTGGATGCTGCGTACCTCCCCTCCTCCGGTACGCAACCTATCCCAAGCCCCCGCTCCAGCCCAGTACGAGCGGGGGCTCTTTCATGCCTTTGGGCTTCCCCTTCGCTCAGCCGCCCGATCCTCGGCCGCGATAGCCAGGCACAAGATCAACATCAGTGCACAGGACCTGGCCTCTGGACGGGCTCGTGCCGTTCAGTCGCCACAGGCCGGTGTCGATCTAGGTTCGGTCGAGGAGCCGCAGCACCGGCGCGAACCCTTCGATGGCCTCGAGGGTGTTCGGGTCCAGTACGAGTTGCACGTGGCCCACGCCGATGGCGGCATAGGCGCGCAGGATCTCAGCCAACTGCTCCGCCGTCCCGGTCAGGGGGGGCGAGGCGGGGGCTCTGACGATCCCACTGACCCGGCCGACGGCTCCGCTCAGCCCGACCAGCACTGCGCAGGTGCGCTCCAGCGTGGCCGGATCCCTGCCCACCTCGTGGCATGCCGCGTCGAGCCGTTGGAGCAGCGGCACCAGGCCCTCCGGTCGATTCCCGAACCAGGCATACCAGGCGTTCCAGGCATCGACATACGGCAGTGTGATCCGGAGCATCCGCTCGCCCTCTGAACCGACCATCAGTGGCGGGCCGTCGGGACGTGGCCCACGCGGCACGAGCTGGCAGTCGGGGGCCCGGTAGAAGGCGCCCTGGAAGTCGATGTAGCCCTCTCGAAGGAGCGTCCGGATGATGGTGAACGCCTCCTCGAAACGGGAGACGCGATGATCGAAGGGGTAGCCGAACGCGCGGTATTCGGCCTCGTTCCAGCCGGCTCCCAGACCGAGGATCAGCCGGCCGGCGCTGATGTCATCGATGGTCGCCGCCTTCTTGGCCAGCATCTGCGGGTTGTGGAAGCTTGTGGAGGCGACGAGCGGGCCGATCTCCACCCGCTCGGTGATGGCCGCCAAGGCGGCCAGCGTCGACCACGCTTCCCATGGGCCCTTGGCCTCCTCGTCGGGCCGGCGGTAGAGCAAATGGTCGCCCACCCAGAGCGAGTCGAAACCGACCTCCTCCGCCAGGCGAGCCATGGCCGCGATCTCGGGCCAACGCACGACGCGCTCTATCTCGGGGAGCTGGATGCCCACCTTCAAGGGTCGGCTGCGGTCTCTGGGTCGGCTGCGTTCTCGGGACATCGGGCTCGTGGGGTCCATGGCAGCACAGTACGCTGTCAGCCATGTGGATCGTGGGCGTGGCGGCGGTCCTGGTGGTGGCGGCGGGCGCGATCCTGTGGATAGACCGTGGCGAGCGACCTCCGCATCGGCCCTGGCTCTGGGACAACGTCGTGACCGGCACCGCGACGACCGGCATCGCAGGTACGCTGGCCGGCTTCACCATCGCGTCAGCCATATTCCTGTCCGAGCAGGTCGCCGTCCGGGGGACCGGGTCATTCGGAAACGTGATCGGTCTGCTGCTGCTGGCGTTCTTGAGCTCACGTTGAGGCCCTTCCTCCAAGCGTTCCAGTTGTTCTTCCTGGCCGATGTGTTCACCTGGTTGTTGCTGATGGTGATCGTGGCCGGGGCGACCAGGATCTCTCTCTTCCTGTATCGAGTGACTCGGACTCCACCGCTTACCGCCTGATGGCAGTGCCCATCCCGGATCTACTGCCGCGCACCGATGCCGCCTTCACGTTCGCGGTGCTTGGCTTCCTTTCCGCTGCCCCGAGCTTCGTCGCCCAGACGGCCCTGTTGTGGGTGCACGCAGACTCGCGTGCCCTCCCCTTCCTGATTCGCTACGGCGATCGTGTCGTGATCGTCTATCTCCAGGGTGTCGTGGTCGTCGTGTCCCCTGCTCTGGTTCGCCACTGCACGAGACAGTCGCAAGGGAGACCGCCAGCTCGGGTGCCTCCTCGGCCGAGCTCTCGGCCAGGTGCACACCGGGTCGGAGCCGGCGTAGGTCGTCCCGGCCAGCTCGATGAGGCGCTCGCGCCGCTCGTCAGCGAGTCGGTTCGCCGGCGGCCGGCCGCGGTTGCCATGGACGAGTGTCATGGCGCCGCGAGCCCGGAAGGCTTCCCTGAGTCGGCGCACCTGCCGCTCCGAGAGCCCCAAGTAGATGGCCGCCGTAGTGGCTCAGTTCAAATTGAGCCACTACCGCCATTCCCAAACGGTTGTGCAGGCAACGACACGTGCTACGGTGGACACCCCCGGCCAGTTAAGCAGGACGTCCCCGAGGGGCGGAGATTCGCCAATTATGGACCCAACACGGCTGAGGCCCGGCTTCGCCGCCATTGTCGCGCTGGGGCTAGTACTGGGGTAGCCGGGACCGGCAGATGCCTTTCCGCTGCATATCTTCAGTTGGGCGACCGAGGACAGCGAGGGGCGGGGAGACGTTCCACTTCTTAAATGATTTTGCGGGGTACAATACAGTGGGCGACTACCACAACTACCGCATTGACCAGGGTCTCGCGGACTGCTGGTGGCTTTACGTTGACGGCAACCAGCTCGGCAGCTACAAATGCATCGATGAAGGTAAGAGGGCGCTCGGACTCAAGGTAGTCCTTGAGACCTACGAAAGCACAGCCGACGTACCCGCACACCGCCTGCACGAGCTTCGAAAGCGAAGATGGGAGAACAGCTTCGAGGAGTGGGCGGGACGTGATGCCAAACACGTCGACCAACAAGAAGGGGTCATGTGTGGTATCTGGCTGTCGGATGTCGACTTCCGAGTCGCCGAGAACGACCCATGCTAGGCAAGGCATGTGTCGTCGTCTTCCTCATCGCAGTGATCATGTTCGCCGGCTGCTCGAGCTTCGGCGCTGATCGCAACGCGCCTTCGAACGATATCGTCACGCCAGCCTCCGCACCGGCGTCTCTCGCCTCTGCCTCCGCTCCGTCGACGGTGCCCACGGCCGATGGGACATCGTGTTCGGTATCGCCTGAAGACATCACTAGAGCTCTGGGCGGACCGGTTTCCGAGATGAGGCTGGTCGCTGCTTTCGAGACCACTCGAGCTGGCGTCGAGGCGTGGATCCTGAGTACGAGCCAATCGGGAGGCCTCTCGGGATCCCTCGAAACGCAAGGCCCGGACGCTAGCGAGCCCGCCGCAGTTTGCTACTTCGATGGTGATTTCGGGCCCCCACACGGCCCAGTCTCATCCGACACTCCGAACTACTCGCGCGTGATCGTCGCCGCCGAGAGCGGGTCGATTCGGCCGCTGGCGGCCGGCTGGCCTTCTTCCCTGCCGATCGTGGATCCCGATCAGGCTATAGCAAGCCCGGCGCAGTAGCGAGAACCAAACGAGCTCATCCCCGGCCCCAGGCCCGGGCGTGTCAGTGACCATGGAGACCGGCAAGCTATCACGCTCTCGATCTGGCCCAAGCTCAGCGGTCAGGGCAGCGCCGCCACCACGTCTGCGGCCTTGAACAGATCGACCATCGAGAACGATCCGTTCTGGCCATAGGTCGGCGTCCAGTCGGGGTCCTGGCGAAGGTATGACTGGCGGTCGCCCTTGAGCAGTCCCAGGATCACCTCGGCCACGATGCGGCCGCCGACGGGCCCAAGGTGTCGACCGTCCTCCGTCACCTCCGCCTCACGCAGCACGTAGAACCAGAGCGGTGTGCGTTCGCGCAGGTGGAAGGGCTGGAGATCGTCCAGGTCGGCCGATGCCAGCTGGGGCAGCTTCATGGCCTTCGCCACACGCTGGCCGGACGGCACCTTGAGCACGAGGTTGCGCAGCAGGTTTCGAGTGGCCAGGGACGTCGGCTCGCCCGGCGGCTGGCCCATCAGGGCGAACAGGATGGTTGACAACTTGGTGTCTATCTTCTTGTTCAGACGCGCCCTGCCGTCGCCGAAGTCGAAGAAGGTCTGCCAGTCGATGAACCGGCGCGGGGCGCGCTTGCCCCCGCGCAGGTCGGCCGGGTCGATAGGGTCGACGGCCGATGAATCGAATAGGAGAGCGAAGAACTGGACGGTCGTGTCGGTCGCACTGGTCCCGAAGTTGCCTCGATAGCTGGGCCGGACCTGGCTGTGTCCGAACCTGTAGGCGGCGACGGAGAACTCGACCGGTATGAAAGGAT
>JACCYW010000073.1 GCA_013696275.1 Chloroflexota bacterium
CACTGCCGGAGGCCACGCCGCTATGGGCTACGGAGCATCCGATCGTGTCAGATGGGCACCACCGGGTCAACGAGTGGCGCTGGGGTCCGCGCTTCGTGCCAGATGTCCCTGCCAGAGACCACGGGGCACAAGGTCAGCGAGCCCTACAGAAGTCTTGGCTCAAGGGTGCCCATCCGGCACAAAGTGACAGAGCGCCGGCGGCGCGCCCACGCCGGCCAACCGAGCTCGCTCAGTTCAGGTCGCGCTGCACCGAGTAGACATCGCGCAACTGCTCCAGGCGTGCCAGGACGCGCACCAACTGGGGCACGGACGTGACCTGCAGGGTGACCAGGATGGTGGCACGGCTATCGGGGTGGGTGTTGACCGATGCCGACACGATGTTGATGCGGCTCTCGGCGACCACGTTGCTGATGTCAGACAGCAGCCCGGTCCGATCGAACGCCTCGATGCGGATGGCGATGGGATAGGTCTGCTGCGTCTCCGTCTCCCACTCCACCTCGATGAGCCGTGCCACGTCGCGCTCATTGACGACGGTCGGGCAGGTCCGCTGATGGACGGTCACGCCGCGACCGCGCGTCACGAACCCGACGATCGGGTCGCCCGGGATGGGACTGCAGCACCGGGTGAAGCGGACCAGCAGATCACCCACGCCCTTGACGCGGACCCCGCCCGTCCGCACCGGTGGCGGCGGTGCCACCTGAGGCAGTACCACCTCGTTGGCGTCATCGGCCACGTCCAGGCGCATGACCACCTGTTGGGCACTGACAGCGCCATAGCCAACGGCGGCGTAGAAGTCGTCCAGGCTCCCGTAGCGATAGAGTTCCGCCATCTCCGTCACGCGCTCCTGGCCCAGCTTGTCAAGGCTCGTGCGGGCCAGCCGCTTCAGTTCCCGGTCGAGCGAGTCCTTGCCATGGACGATGTTCTCGTCGCGCTGCTGACGCTTGAACCACTGACGGATCTTCTCTTTGGCATGGTTCGTGCGCACGATGTTCAGCCAGTCCCGCGACGGCCCGTGGGCGCTACGCGTGGTGACGATCTCCACGATGTCGCCGTTCTGGAGCTTGTAGTCGAGCGGGACCAGGCGGTTGTTGACCTTGCCACCGATGCAGGCATGACCCACATCTGTGTGGATGCGGTAGGCGAAGTCGATGGGCGTGGCGCCGGCGGGCAGGTCCTTGACGGCCCCTTTGGGGGTGAAGACGAAGACCTGGTCGTGGAAGATATCGAGCTTCAGGCCCTCCACGAACTCGGTCGCGTCCGACACCTCGCGCTGCCAATCCATGAGCTGCCGGACCCACGCCAGCTTGGCGTCATAGGCTCGGTCTGAGCGCGAGCCCTCCTTGTAGCGCCAGTGGGCGGCGATGCCGATCTCCGAGACGCGATGCATCTCATGGGTCCTGATCTGGACCTCCAGGGGTTTGCCGTCGAGCGCCATGACAGCCGTATGGAGGCTCTGGTAGAGATTGTTCTTGGGCATCGCGATGTAGTCATCGAACTGTCCCGGGATGGGCCGCCAGAGGGAGTGGACCACACCCAACGCGGCGTAGCAGTCCTTCAACTCGTCGACCAGCACGCGCACCGCATGCACGTCATAGATCTCGCCGAGGGCGGCCTGCTTGCGCTGCATCTTTCGGTGGATGCTGTGGATGTGCTTGGATCGGCCGGACAGCTCGGCGCTGATGCCGGCCGCGCTGAGCGCCTCGCGCAGGACATCCATCGAGCGGCGGACGAAGGTCTCACGCTCTCGGCGGTGCGTCTCCAACTGCGCGGCCAGGCCACGATAGACCTCGGGCTCGAGCGCCTTGAAGGCCAGATCCTCCAATTCCCACTTGATCTGCCATATCCCCAGCCGCTCAGCCAGCGGTGCGTAGATCTCGGCCGTCTGACGCGCGATGCGGTGCTGCTTCTCGATGGGCAGGGCACCCAGCGTGCGCATGTTATGGAGGCGGTCGGCGAGCTTGATGAGGACGACCCTGATGTCCTCTGCCATAGCCAGGAACATCTTGCGGATGTTCTCTGCCTGTTGTTCCTCGTGGGTCCGGGCAGAGCCGAACTTGGATAGTTTGGTGACCCCATCGACGAGCTTGGCCACTTCCGGACCGAAGCGTTCCTCCAGGTCGCCCAGCACGAAACCGGTGTCCTCCGGGATATCGTGCAGCAGCGCCGCCTGTACAGCCACCGGGTCGATGCCCAACTCGGCCAGGATCTGGGCGACCGCCAGGGGGTGTGTGACGTACGGCTCCCCGCTGGCCCGAGCCTGCTCGCTATGTGCTTCGCGCGCGAATCGATACGCGTCACCGACCGCCGTCAGATCGGCCTGCGGATAGTGCAGCGCGAGCTCCTTCTCGAGGCGCCGCTCGGCAGCGTCCAGGGCACGCGGCGTGAAGGCCACGGCCGACGCGGTGCGACGCCTCGACGGAGGGGTCCCGTCGAGGGTGCTGACCGGTGCCTTGGGCACGACAGGGACCGTTCGTTTGGGGGATGCTGGCTGGATGGCCATCTGCGGTCCAGTGTACCGTGAGGGTCCGACGGGTCCGAGCACGGTGCTGGTCCCGGGCTCCACGCGCTGAAAGGGCTTCTCCGCTGGCCTCACGCTCGAACCACGGCACCGGGCGGCGCACTCACCGACTGGCCCTCTCGACACTGGTGTTGGTGCTCGCGGGATGCGTCTCCGCGCCCGTCCCGCCCGGCGTCACGCCGGCCGCTTCCAGCCTGCCCGACGATGGTGCTTTCGTGTCCCCGTCGGCCAGCGCGGTGCTGCCCTCCCCCAGCGCCGGCCAGCCGTCAGCGGCATCCGCGACTCCTTGGCCGTCGGGCTCGGTCCCGAGCCTGTCGCCGCCCCCCACCGCCGTCCCCTCGAGCAGTCCCAGCCAGACGCCACCAGCCAGCTCACCCTCCGTCGCGCCCACTCTGCGACCCATCCCGACGACCATCGACCCCGCACTCGGGGCGGCTCTCCAGGCCATCGTCGACGACGCGGTGGGACGCATCCCGACGCCCGGCATATCGGTCGCCGTCCGGCTTCCATCGGGCGAGCTGTGGACGGGCGTGGCCGGGCAGGCTTCCATCGTCCCGGCGCGACCGATCACCAGCGATACCGTCTTCGGCGTCGCCAGCATCACCAAGACGTTCGTGACCGCCCTCATCATGCGCCTGGCTGACGAGGGTGTACTGACGCTCGATGATCCCCTGTCGCTTTACCTGCCCAGTTTCCCGCGTGCGGAACGCCTCACCCTGCGCCATCTCCTTTCTCACACCAGCGGCATCTACGACTACTTCACCAACCCGCACTATGTGACCGAGGTATTCGCTGATCCCTCGCGCACATGGACGTTGGAAGAGATCCTGGGCTTCGTGGGCGATCCATATTGCGAGCCCGGGACCTGCTATCACTACTCGAACACCAACTTCGTGCTGCTCGGTCGGGTCGCCGTGGAAGCTGGTGGAAGCCCGTTGCACGTCCAGATAAGGCAGCGTTTCCTGGATCCGCTGGGTCTCGGCCACACCAACTTCCAGCCCGACGAGCCGACACCGCTCGACCACGCGAACGGGCATCTCATATCGGGCGGCAGGTACGTCGATCACACCGGGACCAGCCGCGTCGTGCCTCACCGCTCGGCCGTGACCGTCGCCTGGGCGGCCGGCGCCATGGCCTCGAGCCCGACGGATCTGGCCCGCTGGGCCAGCGCTCTCTACGGCGGCCAGGTCGTCTCCGCTGAGGCGCTCGCGCAGATGATCGACTTCCAGCCGCCTGACGGCTACGGCCTGGGCACCCGTTCGACCACCTTCTCTGGCCGGCTGGCGGCCGGTCATCTCGGTGGCATCCGCGGCTTCGAGAGCGCGATGTGGCACTTCCTGGCTGAGGACGTGACCATCGTGGTGTGCACCAACAGGGGCCGCTACAGCACGGGGCGGACGGTCAGGTTGTTGACTCGGACGCTCCTCGGCCCCGCCGTCCTGCCCTGAGTCAGCCCCGGCGCACGGCGTCGCGCAGGCGCCAGGCAGCCCGTAGCGAACCACCCAGAAGCGGCCACGGCGCGTATTCATACGGGCCGCAGAACTGCACCGGTCGAGCGCCCCACTGGATCTTGAAGCGGAAGACGGACCACATCGGGTGGTCTTCGTCGGTGGGTATGCCGGGCGCTTCGTGATTGTCCACCCCGCCCATGTCGTAGACATCGAAACCGGCCTCGGCGGCCCAGCGGATGATCGACCACTGGAGCAGGAAGTTGGCTGGCACGCGCTTCTGTTGAGCGGCTCCTTCGCCGGCCTGGAACATGAAGGCCCGCCGGCCACATCGATAGACCGCCGCATGTCCGACGTCGAGGCCGTCGTGGCGCGCCAGCCAGAGGGTGGCCACTCCGCTCCTGACCAGGTCTCGTTGCGCTGACGTGTGATGCTCGGCGGCGCGCAGATGCTGGGCGAATCCCTTGCGTTCGCCGATCTCCACCCACATCCGATAGGCGGACGCGAGAGCCTCGTCGAGCGTATCCTGCGGCGCTGTCGAGTCGAGTCGGACGATGGTCACGCCGGCCTTGCGCGCCCGGTTCAGGTTCCGTCGCGCGTTCTCGTTGAGCAGGCGCCGCTGTGCGTCGTCATCCGGCTGGAGCGGTACCTGCATGCCGGTGGTCGAGACCTGGATGTGCCGACGGGAGGGCGAGAATCCCTCGTCGCCCAGGACGCGCGCCAGCGGCCCGTCACGTTCCCAATTGGGATCGACCACCATGAGCGCGGCTCTGCGCAGGCGGGCGATGTGGCGCAAGCCACGGACCACGAGGCGCACCGAGGCCGGATCCTCCTTGAGAAGCACTGGCCCGGTCGGGGCGTAGAGCAGCCTGCCGGCCAGGGGCGGCAGATGGGACTGGCGCGCCAGCGGCCCGGGGATGCGGCGGACCAGGCTGTCGAGCACGTCACGCTCCTGGAGTGACACGACGGCGAGCGGCCCAGCGGCGTCCTCCATGCGGTAGCGCCGGGCGGTCCACCCAGCGCGCCGCTTGTGCTCGCTCCAGGCGTGCGACTGGAACGCCTCGCCGCGCGATGACATGACGGCAAGGGCGTCCCAACCGGCCGCATCATCGGGCGTCGCGTCCACGATGTGGAGCCGGCTTCTAGCCAGTGCCATCGGCGTCCCTGGCGGCGACTCGACGGCCATGCCCGACAGTCTAGTCGGGCCGGTCGTGACCCAGACCCCGGAGCGCGTTCCGGGCGACGGCTGATTCGTCCCACGGGATCACCCCGCCAGCCACCTCGATGGTCCGTTCGTGGCCCTTGCCGGCCAGCACCACCACGTCACCCGAGCGGGCCAGCTCGATGGCCCGGACGATGGCCTGCATGCGATCAGCGATGATCAGTAGATCCACATCGCGGCGCATGCCTTGTGATTCCGCGCCTTGCGCGATGGCCTCCAGGATGGCCGACCGATCCTCGGCCCGCGGGTCCTCGTCGGTCAGCACGACCAACCTGCAGCGCGAACCGGCGACGCGGCCCATCATCGGTCGCTTGTCGGTGTCGCGATCGCCGGCCGACCCGAAGACACACACCAGGCCACCCCCGCCGGCGGCTGCCAGCGGGGCAAGGCCGTCGAGGACCTTGGCCAGCGCATCGGGCGTATGTGCGTAATCGACGACGACGCGGAACGGCTGACCCAGGTCGATCGACTCCATCCGCCCGGGCACCGATCGGAGGCCCGCCAGGCCCCGTCGCATGGACTCCGGGTCGAGCCCGAGTGCCTCGCCGACACCCATCGCGGCCAGTGCGTTGTGGACGTTGAAGCGGCCAGGCAGGGCGATACGAACCTCGGCCGCCCAGCGTGGCGTGCTCACCTCGATGACCGATCCGCTGCCCTCCTCGCGCACAGCGGTGGCGCCTATGTCGACCCCGCCCAGTGGACCCACGCCGTAGCTCAGCACGCTCGCTCCGGCTTCGCGAGCGGCGTCGCTGAAGCGCGACGCCTGCGGATCGTCGGCGTTTATCACGGCCCACTTGCCAAGGCCCTTGTCTAGATCCCCCGGACCGACCGCCAGGCGCTGGAAGAGGATGCGCTTGGCGCTCGCGTAGGCCTCCGCCGTGCGGTGGAACTCGAGGTGTTCATGGGTCAGGTTGGTCAGCACTGCCACGTCGAATGCGACCTCGCCGAGGCGGTGCTGAGCGAGGCCGTGAGAGGTCGACTCGACGACCGCGAAGCGGTCGCCAGCGGCTCGCATCTGCGCCAGGAGCGCCTGTAGCTCATCCGCCTCTGGGGTCGTGGACCGCTCAGGGTTGCCCAGGCTGCGGCCGCCGACCAGGACATCGATGGTGCCCATCATGCCGGTGCGCAGGCCGCACTCCTCGAACATCGCGCGGATGAGGTACGCCGTGGTCGTCTTGCCGTTAGTGCCGGTGATACCGATGATGCCCATAGAGTGGCTCGGGTATCCATTGATCCAGGCCGCAGCCAGGGCGAACGCCGGTCGCGCACGGTGGACGAGCAACTGCGGCACGCCCGCTCCAGGTACAGCACGCTCCACGAGCAGGGCCGACGCGCCAGCCGCCACCGCGTCCACGGCGTAGGAGTGGCCGTCCACGCGTTGGCCCGGCAGCGCACAGTAGAGCCAACCCGGCGCCGCTTTCCGGGAGTCGTGGGTGACGCCGCCGATGACTACCTGTGAGGGCGGCACGGAGCCGCCCGGCATGACCGAGCGCAGCAACGAGCGTGCTTCGAGCTGAGCGACGAGGGCGCCCAGGAGGTGTGGGCCGCTGTCGACCGGCTCGCTCAACGACCGGGCAGCGCGGTCCGCGCTCGGACCAGGATGGAGCTGCGCGCACCGGCGTATCGGTCGGACCACGGTCGCAGGACGATGCGCCGCGCTGGCGTGCGTACTACCCAATGCGCACCGAACGAGGCCTTGTGCTCGTACATCCCGTGGTTAGGTTCGTCCTGTCTGGGCGGGTTGCGATGACCAGGCAGGTCGACCCCACCCAGCTCCACCGCGGCCGATCCGGCCGCCAGGGCGTCGCGGATGACCGTCCATCGGACGAGGTGCATGGTGCCGGCGAGCTCACGGCGCCGCGCCACCCGGTCGGCCGAGTAGGCTGTCGAGAGGATGCCGCCCTGCGCGTAGACCAACAACCCACCCAGCATCGCGCCCTGGTACTGGGCGATCATCAATCGTGCTTGCCCGGCCGCCAGCAGTCGCCGCCAGGCAGCCACGTAGCCGCGCTCGGGCCGGATGGTGATGCCCAGATCGTCGGCGCGCTCGACCAGCAAGGCTCCGAATTCGTCCAACCTATCACCCGGGCCATCTGGCGCGACCGTGATGCCGGCTCTCTCGGCGGCGCGGATGCGCTGACGGGCCGACTTGGAGAAGCCAGCCAGGACGGATGCCTCGGTCGCGCCGGCCGGGAAGTCCAGGCGCATGACGTGGATGGAGGGCTGGAATTCTGCCGTGACGGCGAAGCCGAGCCCGTCCATGGCCACGTCGTATCGAGCATCGGACTCCAGCTCGGGATCCAGCACCAGGTCGCGCGCGCCTTCGCCGCGCAGCCAGTCGGCGAGCGCGCCAGCTCGAGCCGCCACGCGCTCCGGGCCGTCCCCGGCGTGGGCCGGTCCTCGACGGACCGACGCGGTCGCGCCGGGCACCAGTGGCGAGTGGCGCAAGACCACCAGGCAGGCGCGGCCGTCGTCGAAGGTCACGAAACGCGGCTCTGCTCCCTGAGCCCGCCGGTGATCGGCCCACGCCGTGCCCTGCATCACGTGGCCGCCGGGTGCGCCAACGGTTCGTTCGTCCCAGCCGGCGGGCGCTTCGTGGGCAGCGCCGATGACCTTCGTCCGCGGGACCAGCGGGCTGCCCGGGCGATAGTGGTGACGCATCGGCCGCGGTAGGCGCGGTAGGCGCGGGAGGTGCGGGAGGTGCGGGTCCATCACGGTCCCGCAGTCGGCCGCCCGCGCGATCGAGCGACCAGTCGGCGCAGCGTCTGTGGCAGGCTGCGCGTCCGCCGCACTGCCTCGAGTGCCACACGCGCCCGGCGGTCGGTCACCAGCTCCCATGCTCCGATGTACTCGATCTCGGCGCCGCCGAAGCCGGCCTTGAACTCGGCCAGACCGGGCGTGTCGTCGTCCGTGCCCCACATGTCATAGCGCGCGTAACCGCGCTCCCGTGAGCTGCGGATGGCCTCCCACTTGACCAGGTAGTTGGCTCGCGCCCGGGAACCCGCGGCAGACGAGGCACCGTACAACTCGATGACCCGAGCGCCGCACGGGATGAGCATGTGGGTGGCGGCCGGTCGGCCGTCCGCATCGCGGGCGATCAGTAGCCGCGCGTCCGTGGCCTCCGCGAAGGCGCGAAAGATGGTCCGGAACGCCGCTGGTCGGAAGCCGATCCGTCGCGCCGTCTCCAGGTACAACCTCTCGAAATCGTCCAGGCCGGCAGCACCGGCGTCATCGACGCTGAGACCTGCGCGGCGCGCCTTGTTGACCGACCAGCGCGCGCTGGAACGCAGCCCCGCCCAGAGCTGTCCTTCCGTACCGGCCAGGTCGATGATACGGGTCCTGTTGATGAGGATCCTGGGGACGTGGCGCCAGCCCTGGCTCGACAGCCAGCCCTCGACGGGATGGCCGACGGCAAGCTCCGGATCGATGAGCAGATGGCTGAGGCGATGCTCGTGCGCTGCGCGGCGGATAGCCAGGGTGAATGCCTTGACCGACTCTTCGTCGACCACCCGCGCGATCGGACCACGAGGTGCGTAGGCGCGTGACCAAGGACCAGGGCGCATGGCGTGGATCAGCAACTGGGCGCCGATGGGTCCGGAGCTGGTCGCGCTCGCCAGCCGGACCGCTCGCCATCCCTTCTCCGAGTTCGCGCCGGCCCAGGCGGTCAGCTGCGGAAAGCTGCCGTTCGGCGCGCCCGCTACGAACCGGTCCCAGGCTACCGCGTCGGTCGCCAGTGCCGCCGCATCGACGGTGGTCCGTGGCGAGTCGGTAACGGCGCTGGTCGCATCCCTGCCCGGGAGCGCCGCGACCGGGGCGCTCAACCTCGGCGGAGCGCGGAGCGCATCAACGCCAGCGTGCGGGACGGTTCGGGAGCACGCACGATCCGACTGTACACGAGGTACACCAGGCCCGCGACGAGCGTTGCCGAGAAGACCTGGAGGAGGAGCGCGAGCTTGCCCGCGGCTGGCGTCACGAACGGGCCTGACGCCAGCACCGTGACCAGGGCGGCTCCGCCCGCCAGGAGGGCGCCCACACCGAATGCGCCGAGGGCCCACAACAGGGCCCGCATGTCGACCGCCGGTGCCCTTCGCCACAGCAGCAACGCCAGCAGGCTCGCTTCGATCCAGCCACCCGTGGCGATGCCCAGGGCAAGCCCGGACAGACCGAGCCACCCGACCGTGAGCAGCGAGACGACCACGTTGATGGTCACCGAGAGGAGCGCGATGATGACCGGCGTTCGGGTGTCCTGACGGCTATAGAAGGCCCTCGCCAGGATCACGTTCATGGAGTGAGCCGCGGTCCCCAGGAGGAAGAAGGCCAGGGTGTCGGCGGTCAGCGCGAGCGAGCGCGCGTCGAAGCTCCCATAGTCGAAGAGGAGGCTCACGATCTGGCCCCGGAGCACGAACCCGACGGCAGTCAGGAAGAGCATCAGGAAGAGGACGAGCCGCAGCGCCTGGACCACCAGGCTCCCGAAGCCCCGCGCATCGTCGGCCGCCATGGCCCGCGACAGAGCCGGTAGAAGGACCACACCAAGCGGGAAGCCGATGACACCGATGGGGATCTGCAGGATGTTGAAGGCGACGTTGTAGGCGACCACGGCGCCCACGCCGAGCCCGGTGGCCAAGGCGGTGTTGACGATGAAGGTGATCTGGGTGGCACCCAGGCCCAATGCCCGGGGCCCCATGAGCAGGAACGTCTGGCGGGCGGCGGCATCCGTCAGATCCAGACGGGGTTGGTAATGAAGGTGGCGCCGGACGACCGGTAGCTGCACCGCCAGGTGCAGGACGGCGCCGAGCACGACTCCGAACGCCAGGGCGTGGACTCCCAGCCAGGGTCCCAGCAGGAGCGCGCTGCCGATGATGGCCAGGTTGTACAGGAGGGGCGCCACAGCGGCAGACCCGAACCGGCCCTGCGTGTTGAGCACCGCCGTGGCGACCGCGCCCAGCGCGAGGAAGATGGGCGACAGCAGCATCAGTCGCGTCAGCCCGATGGTCAACTCGACCGTCTCGGGCGCGAAGCCAGGCACGGTCGGCGGCACCAGCACGTCGGCGAAGATGGCCATCAAGGCAGAGAGCGATACGAGTGCCAGCAGCAGCGCATTGACCACCGTCGAGACCACTCGCTCGGCGCGCACACTCTCGCCGGCGTGGAACAGACCGGTCAGGACCGGGATGAGGGCTGAGCTCACGGCACCCGCCGCTACCAACTGATAGATGAGGTCGGGGATGCGAAAGGCAGCGAAGTAGGCATCGAGGTCGGCGCCCGCTCCGAACTGGTTGCCGATGACGACGATGCGCAGCCAGCCCAGGATGCGCGAGCCCAGGTAGGCGATGACGACGATGGCACCCGCACGCGCGAGCGTCCGCGCGGTCAAGGGCGGTGAGTCAAGAAGGCGGTATCACGAGCGTACTCGTCACGGACGTTGCGCTGACGACTCGAGACGGGCGCGCGGATGAGCATCGCGGTAGACCTGGTGGAGCCTGCTCGTCGAGACGTGGGTGTAGATCTGGGT
>JACCYW010000436.1 GCA_013696275.1 Chloroflexota bacterium
TCCCTGGACGTCGGCGAGACGCTCATCGACGAGACGAGGCTGTGGACCATCTGGGCAGACACCCTTGGCATCCCTCGGCTCACGTTCATGGCCGCCTTCGGTGCCGTCATCGAGCGTGGGCGAGAGCACCGCGACGTGTTCACCATCGTCGGGCGTCCGGACTGGCGGGAGCACCTGGCGGGCGTCCTGGCGGAGTATGGAGGGTTCCGCTCGGAGGACCTGTACCCGGACGCTCTGGCTGCCCTCGGTCGACTGCGCGCCGCCGGCTACCGTGTTTCCATCCTGGCCAACCAACCGGTCGAGCGAACAGCCGAGCTGGGGCGCCTTGGAGTGGCTGCTGAACTGATGGCCATGAGCGACGAGATGGGCGTCTATAAGCCCGATCCAGCCTTCTACGCGCGGGCGCTGGAGCTGATGGGCGCTCCCCCACCGGCCGACGTCGCATATGTCGGTGACCGTATCGACAACGATGTCCTGCCCAGCGCGGCCGCCGGCATGCGCGCGATCTGGATCCGCCGCGGCCCATGGGGTGTCATCCCCGACTCAGCTCCGCAGCAGGCGGCCCTCACCGTAGACAGCCTGGCCGAGCTCGTCGGCCGCATAGACGAGGCGTGGGCGTGAAGCTCACGGTGGTCGGTCGTGCACCGGCATGGACCATGCGAAGGGACGATCCGTCGTCCTCGTATCTGGTCGAGGATGGGACAACGGCCATCGTCATGGACCTTGGGCAAGGCGCGCTGGGCGCTCTCGCGGAGGTCCGAAAGCCGGAGTCGGTCGACGCGATCTTCGTCAGCCACCTCCACCCGGACCACCATGCCGACCTGGTCGCGCTCCGCCACTACCTGCGCTTCGGGATGAAGCCGCCGGGATCGGTACGGCTGCACGGCCCGGGCGAGCTGCGCAGCCGGTATGACGCCTTCCTGGGTGAGGCGGGATTCCTCGATGGACTGCCCGGCGAGGATGTCACGGCGAGTACGTTCTCCATCGGCTCGCTCATCGTCCAAGCTCGACCGGTCACCCATGCGCTGAACAGCCATGCCTTCCGTGTCACCACCGACGGCGGAGCCAACGGCCTGGTCTATTCCGGTGACTGTGGTCAGGCGGCCGACCTGGTGCCGCTCATGGTGGCCGGCGATACCCTCCTCTGTGAAGCGTTCTGGGGAACTACCGTCGCGGAAGCGAATGTCCAGCATCTCACCGCCATCGACGCGGCGTGGGCAGCTCGGGCGGGCCGCGCCGAGAGGCTGATCCTGACGCATATCCCCGACGCACACGATCCCGCAGGCTCGGCGACCGCCGCTGCCAGGTCCTTCGGTGGGGAAGTGTTGCTGGCGAGACCGGGACTGCAGGTCGACATCGCGTAGCCTTCCGCCATGTCAGACGCTGGCCAGTCCATCCGCAGCGAGATGCGCGAGTTGATCGCAGGCGCCATCGCTCGGGCGATGGGCTCGGGCGCCTTGCCCACCATCGGCGACGACGACCGACCCGAGATAGAGGTAAGTCATGCCGCGAACCCGGAGCACGGCGACGTCACCACCAACCTCGCCCTCAGATTGGCCAGGCCGCTGCGGCGCTCGCCCATCGACATCGCGACCGCCATCGCGGACGAGTTGGGCGAGATAGGACCGCACGTCTCAGATGACCGTCTTGCCAGCGTGGAGGTGGCGCCACCGGGCTTCATCAACATGCGCCTCGGGGACGGGTACCTGGAGCGATCCCTGGACGCGGCCCGCGCGCTGGGTGCCTCGTACGGGCAGCTGGCGGCACACAGGGTGAGGCACATCGATATCGAGTTCGTGTCGGCCAACCCGACCGGCCCGCTGACGGTGGGCAACGCCCGAGGCGCGTTCGTGGGGGACCTCCTGTCCCGGCTGTTGGAGGCGGCCGGGAACGAGGTCACGCGCGAGTACTACTTCAACGACACGAACCGACAGGTGAGCTTGCTGGGATCATCCATCGCCGCCAGGCGGGCGGGCAAGCCCGTGCCCGAAGATGGGTATCACGGCGCATACGTGGCAGACCTGGCGAACGAGATGCCAGAGGAGGTCTGGGAGGCTGCCTCTCGCGAAGACGAGGAGAGGGATACCTCACTGGGCCGCTGGGCGGCCACCCGGATCCGGGCAGGGATCGAAGCGAGCCTTCGCGAGCTGGGGGTCAGGTTCGACGTATGGAAGACGGAGGGATCGCTCTATGCCGAGGGCTGGGTCGAGCGGGCCATCCAGCGCCTTCGCTCTGGCGGTCACCTATTCGAGCAGGACGGGGCTCTGTGGTTCTGCTCCACCGCATTCGGGGACGACAAGGACCGTGTCGTCATCCGGGCCAACGGCACGCCGACCTACTTCGCGGCCGATATCGGATATGTGGCCGAGAAGTTCAGTCGCGGGTTCGACGAGTTGATCTACGTCTGGGGCGCGGACCACCATGGCACCGTCGCCCGCAATCGCAACGCCGCTGAAGCGATGGGCTTCGATCGCGAGGCCGTACAGATGCTTCTCTACGCCTGGGTCCACTTCGTGCGCGATGGTGCGGACGCCTCGATGTCCAAGCGCGCGGGCGAGTTCATCAGCCTGGACGAGCTACTGGCCGAGGTGGGCACAGACGCTGCCCGATGGTACTTCGCCTCGCGCGCCACGACCACCGGTATCGACTTCGACATCGAGGCGGCCAAGGACCAGTCGGCCGCCAACCCCGTGCACTACGTCCGCTACGCCCACGCGCGCATCTCCTCCATCCTGCGCAAGGCATCGGAGGCCGGTCTGTCGCCCCACTCGTCTGTGGCCGGGACGCTGGCCGGCGATGACATATCCAAGCGGCTGTGCTTGGCCGTACTCCGACTTCCCGAGGTCGTGGAAGATGCCGCCAGCGCGCGCGAGACCCACGGCGTGACAAGTTACGCCACCGAGCTGGCCACCACCTTCCACGCCTACTACCGCGACCGACGAGTCCTGGACGCTGCCGACCGGGAGACCTCTGCCCGCCGGCTCGCGCTGGTGGACGCCACCCGCCAGACGATCGCCAACACATTGGGGCTGCTTGGCATCTCTGCCCCGCAGTCGATGTAGGCTGCTGGCTGGTGATCGTCGATGGAGCGCGGAACGAGGCCGGTGAGGGATCCGCGCCGTAGCGAGGGTCAGAGGCCGTCCAGAGCTGCCCGTTCCGACGAGGTCGAGCGACACCTGATCGCTCGCGACGATGACCACGACGGCGTCCCCCGCGCCCTCGATGGTGGTCGCGTGCTGGACGCTCGTTGCGCCGGGCAAGTCGTCGACCGCGGCACCGGCGGCTGAGCTGAACTCGTCGGCGTCAGCGGCACTGTCCCAGGCTGTAGCCCACACCACGGCCCACGAGCCATCAGGTCCGTCCAGGCTGACCAGACGGTCGCCACCCCACCCAGCGGCAGCGGGGTCTGGGCTGGCGGGCGAGAAACACGGCAGGGTCGCTGCAGGGACCACTCCGTCACGCACCCAGACATCGATGAGCATCTCGCCCATCGTCTGGCGGTAGCTATCGGTCCAGCCGGTGCCAAGGGCAGTGGCGAAGTCAGGTAGGTCGACGACGATGGGGGATTCGCCGCTCTCGTACTTTTCGGGGTGCAGGATCTGCTCGGTCGAGGTAGGCCTGTCGCTGTACGCAGCGTCTACCGCGTCGTAGCCCACGCCGCCGCGGATGTCGTTCACGAACGAGCATCCGTCGAAGTAGGGAAAGGTGATCTGACGCTGGAGTATGGGCGGCATGCTGTCCAGGATCTGCTGGTCCTGGGTGGAGCCAGTTCCGCCGACTTCCAGCAGCTCCTCGAACGAAAGGTTCTGGGCCGCCCAATCGAACATGAGAGCCGTGGCGTCACCTTCGATCAGCGCCAACTGGGCGAGCGCCTGATCGCCTTCCGCGGGGTCGCCCACCTGTGTCCCTTCCAGATCGTAGTGCTGGTCCTGGAGGGCATGGGTGTATTCGTGGGCCACGATGATCCGGTCGTCCGCCCCGAAGTCGAAACCCTCCCGCACGATGACCGTGAAGGCTCCGGTCAGTGGATCGTAGAAAGCCGCCACCTGGCTGGAGTAGAGCGCAAGTATCAGCTCTTGCAGGTCCTGCTCGGGCGACAGGAAGCCTAGCCGGGTAAGCGACTCGCCCTCGGCAGCCAGGCGCTGGGGTGGATCCTCTGCCCTGAACATGACCGCGAACTCCTGCTCGAACTGCTCCTGGCTTACGAAACGGAAGGGGACCGCCTCGAGCGCTTCCAGCTCGCGCAGCTCCGGGATGCCATCGATGGTCTCCTGGATACTGGCCGCGATGGCCGGGTCGATGGGCAGGTCAGTGGCAGGCGGACCTCCGCTGCCTGACGTTGGCTGTGCCGCGACCGATGGCCGCGAGGATGCCGTGGCCCTGGCCGTGGCCGGACTGTTCGAAGAGCTCTGGGTCGGGGTGACCGATGCCGGCGGTGGCGATGCAGGGGTAGGGCTGCCGACAGAGACGGTTGTCGGTGCCGCCGTCGAGTCGACCGGGTCGGTCTGGATGCGAGAGTAGAGCAGGTAAGCACCGCCCACCACCACCGCCACTACCAGCACCCCCAAGAGAAGCGGCCGAGGGGAAGAGCGTGGCGCTCTCGGCGGCCCGGAGTCGACAACGGGGAAACCCCGGCCGGCCGGCGACTGGGGCGAGCGGGAGACCCAAGGCCCACCCGGATCGGGCGTCGGCGTCGCGGGACGCTGCGGATCCGTCACCGGCGCATCCTGCCAGAAGGTAATCGTTTCTTCACCGTCTCCCCTCTGGACCCTTCACAGGGCAGGGGCTAATTTTGCGGCTGCGGAACGTGAAGCAGCGCTTCCTGTTCCCTCTCCCTCCCTCAGGACGAGGGGCGCCGATTGGGCAGGCGCCCCTCGTTCTTCTTTATGTCACGATGCCGATCGATGGAGATCAGCTGGTTCGGCGAGACGTCGATCCGATTCCGGGGCCGGGAAGGCATCGTCGCGGCGGACGCCTATCGATCGGTAGTCGGGCCGACCGGTCGAGGCCTGACCGCGGACATCGTCACCTTCTCCCACCCGGATGACGCTCCGCCGCCGACACGAGGTCGAGCCGCTCCGAGCGATAGCGATGGCCGCGTGATGAGGCCGACCAGCCTGGAGGGTGCCTTTTTGCTGGATGGTCCGGGCGAGTACGAGGTCCGGAACGTGCTCATCACCGGCGTACGCTCCTTCCGGGACGACGAACGCGGCGCGCGCCGTGGCCTCAACACGTGCTTCATCTACGAGCTGGACGGCATGCACGCGGTCCACTTGGGGGATATCGGGCACTTGCTGACCGAAGAGCAGGTCGGTGAGTTCGGGTCCGTGGAGGTGGCTTGCGTTCCCGTCGGGTCCGCCCTCAGTCCCGCCCAGGCGGCCGAACTTGTCGCCCAGGTGGGCGCGAAGCTGGTGGTCCCGATGCCCATCGGCAACGAGGCCACCAGCCGGCCAGCGATGGAGCGATTCCTGCACGAGATGAGCGTCCAGGACCCGACGCCGGTCGCCCGGCTCACGGTGACCATCTCCACCGTGCCCTCTGAGACGACGGTCGTGCTCCTCGAGTCGCGAAGCAAGGGCTGATACGGCGCGACGCCAAGGTCCAAACGCAGTTCCACGGTGCCCTCTGTCCGGGTCTCTGGTATGCCAGCTATGACCTCATCGATAGTGACCGTCAAGTACCTGCCGACCAGGAGGCCGTGATCACGCCCGGGCGAGCTGCAGGACCAAAATCTGCGGCGTTCGTGGTATCGTGCTTCCCATGCGAACTACCATGGATACGGCCGGACGTCTGGTAATACCTTTGCCATTGCGCGGGCAGGTTGGACTCCAAGATGGCGGTGAAGTGGACATCCAGCTCGATGGAGCATCCCTCCGCATAGAGGCCGTGGTCGGCAGCGAGTTCGCCGAAGAGGGCGGCCTCCTGGTCATCCCTCCGCTCGGTATCGAGCTGGACGATGCAGCGGTGCGGCAGCTTCGCGATGTCGATCAGCGGTAAGGACAGCCGGGCGGATGTGCTCGTTGATACCAGCGTCGCCATCGCGCTCGTCCTCGCGGACCACGAGGGCCACGCATCGACGATGGCTGCCGTAGAGGAGAAGCGGTTGGGCCTGTCTGGACACGCGTGGTACGAGACCTACTCCGTATTGACCCGCCTCCCTCCCCGGGTCCGCCGATCGCCGAGCGACGTCCTCCGTCTCCTCGATCACGACTTCCCTGGCACGCGCTTCCTGGACAGACGGGCGGCGTCCGGGCTCCGCCACGACCTTGCCCGGCTCGGCATCGCGGGCGGAGCCGTCTACGACGCGCTTGTCGGAGCGGCCGCGCGTCACCATGGCTTGGTGCTGTTGTCCAGGGATCGTCGCGCCATGGGCGTCTACGACCGACTCGGTGTACAGGTGACTCTGGTCAGCTGAGCCGGCCGTTGCGGGCTCTGCTCCGGGCAGGGCTCAGGCGGCTGTCTTCGCTGTTTCGCCCACCCGCCCGTCCCAGCCGACCCGGTAGTCGTACATCCGATCCAGCGACTTCTCGGTGATCAGGTGGCGGACGACGACGCGCAGCATGAGATCGCGGGCGAGCCACCCGAAGACTCCCGGCGCCTTGCTACTGCTTCCACGAGCTCCCCAGGCGACGATCTTCTCGACGCGCTCGCGACGCAACCGCTCGAACGCAGTGAACGCACCTGGCATCGCTGGGACATCACGTAAGGTCCTGGCGGGGACGATCGCGTCCTCTATCGCCATCGAGGCGCCCTGCCCCGAGGTCGGTGCCGGTGCGTGCTGGTTCGCAGGCATGGCTGGCTCCGGCGCAGCGTCCCTGCGTGCCGCCGCCGAGGGACGTGCCGCGAAGGAAGGGTACGAGGCGTCGGGCGACCAGTACGACCCCGGATCACGCCGGCAGACCGCGCCGCACTCTCTGATGAGTGGTCCTGGTTGGGCGACCCCGCCCAAACGGTCGCGCCGGCCGTCTTCCTGCACGGTGGCCGAGATCGGGTCGTGCCCAGCTCACACAGCGAGTGGCTTGCGCGCCGCTGCCCCTCGGCAGAACTGCGGTTGACCTCGGACGACGGACACATCTCGGTCCTCGACTCCGCCGCCGCCGCCCTGGACTGGCTCCGGGCGCACACAGGGTAGATAACCAGGCGACGGATGCCGTGCCCGCCACTTGGCGCCGGCGTTCGGGTTGTTTGCCAGTCAGTCTGGTCTTGATCGGCAGGAGCGTGCAGATCGTGTCGAGCCTGGGCACATCCCTCAGCCGCCGGCTCTTGTCTTGACCAAGACGACATGCCCTCGTTTCACGACCGCCTCCAACAAGTTGGCGCCCATCCAGTAAGGGATGAGCTCATGTCGCGCCACGCCCCAGATGAGCACGTCGCCGACTCGTCCGGCCGCGAGCGCGCCATGGGTATCGCCAAGACCCAGCGCGTAGGCCGCGTTGATGGTCACCGCCGCGAGTGCCTCGGCGGCGGTCATGTGCAGCAGGACGCAGGCGAGTGACATCACTAGGGGCAGGCTGGAGGTAGGCGAGGTGCCAGGATTGAAATCAGTGCCAAGGGCAACCGGCACGCCGCGATCCACCAGCTCCCTGGCCGGCGCGTGCCGCTCCCGCAACAGGTAGAGGGTCGTGGCGGGCAGGAGGGTCGCCACCACCGGCTGGCCCTCATCCGCGGCACGCCCCAGCGCCTCGATGCCGGCTGCTGACACCGCACCCAGATGGTCCGCGGAGGTCGCCCCAAGCTCGGCGGCCAGAGCCGCGCCACTCGAATCGTGCAGCTCGTCGGCGTGTAGCCGCAGCCGCAGCCCGAGCGCTCGCGCGGCCTTGAGGATCAGCCGTGAAGCCGTCACGTCGAAGACGCCGGGCTCGCAGAAGACGTCACAGAAGCGAGCGATGCCTTGGCTCGCTGCGGCCGGTAACTGCCGTTCGATGACGTCGGTCACGTAGTCGTCGGTGTCGCCGGCCCGCTCGTGGTACTCGGCCGGTACGGCGTGCGCGCCAAGGAAGGTGGGCACCAGCTCGACCGGACCCTCGGATCCAAGCCGCCGGTACAGCCCCAGAAGTCGCAGTTCCGTCGCCACATCCAGGCCGTACCCGCTCTTGACCTCGGCCGTCGTCACGCCCGAGGCGAGCATCCGATCGAGCCAGCGACGCCCGTGGTCCAGCAAGTCCTCATCGCTGGCCGCACGAGTGGCCTCCACGGTGGCGAGGATGCCCCCTCCCCCGGCCAGGATGTCCAGGTAGGCCCGGCCCTGCTGGCGCAGGGCAAGCTCACGCTCGCGCGTGCCTCTGAAGAGAAGGTGGGTGTGTGGATCAAGCAGCCCCGGGGTCACCGTTCCCCCAGCTGCATCGAGCCTTGGTAGCCCGCCGACGTCCATCCCCTGGCCGATGACCTGCGCTTGGACGTCCCGCTCGCGCCCTACCGCAGCGACGCGCCCATCCAGGATCGCCACCGCCAAAGGGCCCACCTCGTCCTCGCGTAGCACGGCCGGATCATCCTGGCTGACGCCCGAGCGGAGACCGCCAGCCATCGTGACGATCTCGGCGGCGCCAGTGACCAGCAGGCTGCCGGTGTTCGCTACTGGTCCGGTCTCCGGTCGGGACCCCTGGCTACGAAGAGCGTCAGGGGCTGGCGGCCCGCGTGCTCTGCGCTGCGACGGCGGGCGTCGGCGCCACTGGTCGCAGGAAGAGCGGCAGCACGACGACGATGTACGTCACCCACACCGCGAGCGTGATCACCTC
Source organism: Chloroflexota bacterium (assembly GCA_013696275.1). Taxonomy (GTDB): domain Bacteria; phylum Chloroflexota; class Limnocylindria; order Limnocylindrales; family CSP1-4; genus Palsa-1032. Next base: position 8,736 of record JACCYW010000436.1, read on the forward strand.
AGGCGCCGCGGAATAGCCGAACAGGGCCCGCAGGAAGAGGCCCAGGCCATCGTCGTGTGACAACAGGCCGCTGATGTCGAACGCCGTCTGCGTGCCGAAGGTGATCACACCCGCTTCGATGAACTCGTGGACCGCATGGCTGAGCAATCCAGCCGCGATGAACACAAGGCCGACCCCAGTGAGGCGGAAGAAGGTGCGCAGGTTGATGATGCGCGAGCCGTGATAGAAGGCGTATCCGAGGCCCACGGCCATGGTCAGCCCGATCACCGCTCCGAGCAGCACGGCCGCGCTGCCGCCGGACGCGCTCGCCGCCTGGACCTGGCCGACCAGGAACAGGGCCGTCTCGACGCCCTCGCGGATGACCGCGGTGAAGGCAAGGATGGCCAGGCCCCACAGGCTTCCCTCGGTGAGGACACGGTCGACGGCGCCCTGCAGCTCAGACTTGACGCCCGCTGCCTGGCGGCGCATCCAGAACAACATCCAAGTGACCACGGCAGCTGCCACGACCATGGCGATGCCCTCGAAGATCTGCTCATACGGTTCGGGCAGACCGCCGATGGTAACGAAGAGGCCGACACCGATCAAAAGGCTTGCCACCAGTGCGGCGCCCACGCCCAGCCAGATACGACCGAAGTGCCGCGCGTTCCCGGTCCGAGCAAGGTAAGCCAGGATGATGCTTACGATGAGGGCTGCCTCGACGCCCTCTCGCAGGCCGGTGAGAGCCCCGCTGGCAAGCGACCCGAACGGCACCGTGTCAGTCCTTCCTGCTGATCCCGACCGAAGGGGCGGGGATGCAGCAGGCTAGGACACCCGCTGTCATCTTGTCAAGGGTGCCTCAGCCCATCACTCAGGGAGACTTGAGCCCAGTGTCCGGCGGCTCAGCTGCTCGCCTCGGCGCGCGCAAGTCGCAGCTCCAGGGCCATGGTCGGCTCGAAGTCACGGACCCGCAGCCAGGCCGCGGCATCGGCCATGCGCAGCTCCAGACTGCGATCGGCACTGATGCCCAGCCGGTCAGCGACGTCGGTGAGGGCAGCCATCGGAGCGAGCCCGATCAGCTCTGACTCGAGCAGCTCCACGCCAGCCTCCCGGGCGAGCCGGCCGACCTCCTCCCAGACCTGCCACAAAGGCGTTACGGCATGGTCCAGGAGATTCATCGATACCTGAGCGCAGCCCAGATCAGCCAGGTGGAGACCGAGTGCCTGCACCCTTGGCAAGCCACCACCCTTCTCGCGGATGGCCGCCGCGATGCGCTTGGCGAGCGCCACGTCGTCCGATGCAAGATTGATGTTGTAGGCGATGAGAAAGGGCCTGGCGCCCACGGCGACAGCGCCACCGGTCTTGTGAAGATGCCGTGGTCCGAGATCTGGCACTCGCTCCGGGTCATCCGCGATCAGTGACCGCAGGCCTTCGAACTGCGGGCGCCGAACGTCCGCCAGGACCACCCGTTCTGGACGGGTAGCTGCCCGTGCATAGAGGTAGACGGGCAAGCCGAAGCGCTCGGCGATGTGCGCTCCGAACAGTCTGGCAAGCTCGACGGCCTCCGCCATGGTCGTGTCAGCCAGGGGAACGAACGGGATGACATCGATGGCGCCCATGCGCGGATGGGCACCCTCATGGAGGTTCATGTCGATGCTCCCCAGAGCGACCGCGACTGCCGCCTCCATCCCGCTCGTAACGGCCTCAGAGGGGCCTGCGAACGTCAGCACGCTCCGGTTGTGGTCGCGATCCGATGTCCGGTCAAGGAGGTGAACGTGTGGTGTGGCGGTGACCGCGGCCGCCAGGGCATCCACGACGTCGATCCGCCGGCCTTCGCTGAAGTTGGGCACACATTCCACCAGCCGGGCCACGACTCAGTGTAGGGGCCGTTCCGCTTCGGACCCTTGGCCGCTGGTCGGTCGCCTACCATGAGGCTGTGCACCGAAAGCGGGACGACGCCGGCATCCCGGAGGTCTCCGAAGCAGCGCAGGCGTACCTGCTGGCGCTGCGTGCGATGACGGCCCTGGGTGATCGGGCCATGACCGCGGCGCTCGCTCGTCGTCTGGGTGTCTCCGTGCAGGCCGCGTCGGAGATGGTCGGGCGGCTGGTCAATGACGGCTTCGTCGGCGTGGAGCGCGACCGTGCCCTGCGTCTCACCGCTGCCGGCACTTCCGCCGCCGACACCATCTTCCGGCGCCACGCTCTCCTTGAATGGCTGCTCATAAGGGTCATCGGCCTGGGCTGGGCCGAGTCGGATGAGGAAGCCGCGCGGCTTCAGGGCGCCATCTCGCCGCGTGTCGAAGAAGCCATCGCGGAGCTGTTGGGTGACCCGCCGACCTGCCCGCACGGAAACCCCATCGATGCCGCCTCAGCTCGTCGCCGGCCGGTCGGCATCCCGCTGTCCGAGGCTTCGCCCGACAGCGAGGTGACCGTTTTCCGCATCACCGAGGAAGCCGAGGAGGACGCCGAGTTGCTGGCATATCTCGAACAGGCGGGATTGCTGCCGGGCACAGTGGCACGAGTGGTGGAGGTTTCGACAGCCCTCGATTCGATCACCTTGGAGGGCCCGCGCGGTCGATCCACGATGGGACTCCGGCCGGCAGGTTTGGTGCGCGTGCTGCCCGGTCGGGCTGACCCGATGCTCTTTCATCACGTGCCGCCGTGGGTGGCAGCACTGGCGCACGCCAAGGGCTGACCGCCCCGCAGCCGGGAGCGCACAGTGAGCGGCGGGGATGGGTCCCCAAGCGCGGTTGCCGCACACCAGCACTTCCCGGACACCCCTCAATGTGTGGGCGATTGCTTAGTGAAATCAATATCGGGCTTGACATTCCGAAAGGCGAGCAGCACTATCCGCTGGACGAGCGCCGCACGGGTGCTCAGCGGAAGAGGTGGAAGTCACATGTTCGATCACCGTTGGTTGGCACCCGCAGAGGTCGAGTCGTTGAGGCGGCTCCGCAGCTCGCGACGCACCTGCCTGGAGCGCCACCAGGCCGCGGTCCTGCGCGACATCCGGCGGCACCACCGTCGCGAGCGGAGCGCCTGAATGACGCGAGCCGCCATCGCCATCTGTCCCGTCTGCGAGCACGAGCTCAGCGTCACGCGCCTGCACTGCGGGGAATGCGGTACCACCCTGGAAGGGCATTTCAGCGTCGGACGATTCGGGCGGCTCGACCGTGACCAACTGGCACTGCTGGAGAGCTTCCTCCGGTCGCGCGGGAATCTGCGCGAGATGGAGCGCGAGCTCGGTCTTTCGTACCCCACCTTGCGCGGTCGAGTCGATGGGCTTGTCCGTGCTCTGGGCCTTGGAGGTCCTGCCGTGTCAGAGGAGGACACCCAAGGATTCCCCATCGCCGCGCCGGCCCGACGCCAGATCCTGGAGCGTTTGGCCCGCGGGGAGATGACCTCAGAGGATGCCGCCCAGGCCCTTCGCGGCGGCGGTGCCGGCGATGGCTGACCGGCGCGTGGAGACGATCGAGCACCATATCGGGCCAGCCGGCCTGGTCACCCTGGACATAGTCCAAGGTTCAGTGCGCGTACGAGGCGCTGACGGGGAGGACGCGCTGGTCACGGTACGCATGCCGGCTGGCGAAGATCCGGCCGCGATCCTGAACGTCCTGAGCCAGGAGGAAGAGTTGAGCGTGGACGTCCGCGGCATGTCCCCCGCCACCCTGGGGCTCAGAGGCCTGCTACGCAGGGAGCTTCCGTCGATCGACCTGGATGTCACGATGCCGCGAATGGGTCGGCTGAACGTCAACGGGGTCAGCGCCGACCTCCATGTGAACGGTATCCACGGCGGGCAGCGCCACCGGACGGTATCGGGTGATCTTGACGCGGTCGGGGTGGAGGGCAGCTTGACCATGCAGGCCGTCTCTGGCGACGTCCGGATCGAGGGTGGTCGCTATGAGGTCGAGTTGGTCACCACCTCTGGCGATGTGGAGATCCATGCTGAGTGTCTTCTTGGTACTCGGCTCCGCTCGGTCAGTGGTGACATCGATCTTGCGGGCGAGTTCGCTGCCGGGTCCAGCCATCGCGTAGAGACGGTGAGTGGCGACCTGCGCATCGCACCGATCGGTGGACTGACCGTCGCCGCGCGCGGCTTTTCGACCCGTATCCACTCACAGCTGCCGCACCGGTCCGCATCGCACGGCGCACGGCGGACCGTCGTGATCGGCGATGGTCGCGCGAATCTCGACTTCCGATCCATGTCCGGTGACGTCTCAGTGGTCGAAGGCTCCTCGGAGCACGGATACTCGACAGACGGAGCAGCGCCACCTGCGCCACCTGCGCCACCTGCGCCGCCTTCGTCGCCTTCGTCGCTTGCGCCGCCAGCGCCACCTGCGGAGCGATCTTCGCCGGAGAAACCACCGTTACCAGCCGCTCATGGGCCGGCGCCACTCGACCAGCTCTCGATACTCCGCGCCCTCGAGCGTGGTGAGATCGACGTTGACGAAGCCACGCGCCTCTTGGAGGACAACGACGATGCATGACGACCTGGAGACGATCCTACGCCTGGTGGCGGCCGGCGAGCTCAGCCCGGAAGAGGCTGACCCGAAGATCGCGCGCGCTACCGGCGCGTCCGCCCGTGAGCATCCCCGCGACGACAGTCCGCAGGCCGATGGCATCGTCGAGCAGCGGGCGAGCGCTGGAGGCACCGACCCCCGGCCGAGACGGGCGGTCCGGCTCCAGGTCACGGAGCACGGTCGGTCGGTCGTCGACCTGCGCATCCCGATGAACCTCGCTAGCCTCGCCGGCTCCGTCGTGCCGGGGCTGGCCACCGCTCACGTGGAGCGCATCCGTGATGCCATCCGGGCGGGCGAGGTCGGCCCGGTCCTGGAGATCCGGGACGAGGATGGCGACGGGGTGATCATCTCGACCGAATGACCAGCCCCAGCCACTCGTATCCGTTAGCATAGCGACTAACACCTGTTAGCCTGACCCTTACGGAGACGACATTGGCGTTTCGAGCTTCCGCGTCCGCGCCCAGACGCAGCCTCATCCGCCATACCGACTTCGTCAAGCTCTGGACGGCCGAGTCGATCAGCCAGTTCGGGACGCAGGTGAGTCTGCTTGCCCTGCCGCTCATCGCAGCGCTGATCCTGCGGGTCACGCCGTTCGAATTCGGCTTGCTCGGGATGATCGAGTTCCTGCCCTTCATCTTGATCAGCTTGCCTGCTGGCGTATGGGTCGACCGCCTTCCTCGGCGACCGATCCTGATCGTCGGTGATGTGGGCAGGGCCATCGCGCTCGGATCCATCCCGGTGGCTTTCGCCCTGGGCGTGCTGACCATCTGGCAGCTTTACGTTGTCGGCTTCGTGACCGGCTGCCTGACCGTCTTCTTCGATGTCGCATACCAGAGCTACCTGCCCGCGCTGGTCGATCGCGAGGATCTGGTCGAGGGCAACTCGAAGCTGGAGGTCAGTCGCTCGGCGGCGCAGCTCGCCGGCCCTGGCGCGGCGGGACTGATCATCGGCGCCTTCACTGCGCCGGTAGCCATCGTGCTCGACTCCCTGAGCTTCATCGCGTCCGCCCTGTTCATCTTCCTCATCCGCAAGCGGGAGCCTCCGCCGCGCCGCGAGGTGCAGGCAGGCACCGGAAAGCGGACGAGCATGCGCCAGGAGATCATGGAGGGACTCAGGTATGTGCTGAGCCACCCAC
>JACCYW010000442.1 GCA_013696275.1 Chloroflexota bacterium
CCGTGAGCCGACGATCCGCGGGTGGGACCGACTGGATCGACGAGGGACCGTCGACGGGCGTCCGAGCAACCCCCGGCGACGGCCCCGCCGTCTGCGTCGATGCTGCCCGGCCGAGCGTGCCGGGTGAAGGATGACCATCGTCCCCGCTCGGCCGCGCGGCTGGTCAGGGGAGCGGTGGGCTCAGTCGAGCTCGACCACCTCGCGCCAGCCGGGACGGTAGGGAGTAAGGCCAAGCTCACGGATCCGCGGCTCCAGGGCTTCCGTCGCATCGGGGTCGCCATGGACCAGGAACACCTTCCGAGGCCGACGCGTGGCCCGGGCCAGGTGGCCCAGCCAGTCGAGTAGCTCCTTCTCGTCGGCATGGGCACTGAATCCGCTCAGCGAGCGCACCTGGCAGCGGACCTCCCGCTGATGGCCATCGAGCCGGACCTGTCGCGCTCCCGCCTGCAGATGGGCGCCGAGCGTGCCCTCGCCCTGGTAACCCACGAAGAGCAGGAGTGCCGCCGGGTCGTCGATGAGGTCACGCAGATGGTGCACGATCCGTCCGCCGGTGAGCATCCCGCTGGCCGCGATGATCATCATCGGCCTCGGCGCATCGCGGATGGCCCTGGACTCGGCGGCGTCGTTGGTGATGATCTCATCGGGATAGTCGAGCGGGGTCTCGCCCGCCTGGAGCAGCGCGTAGGTCTCTTCGTCGTAATAGCCGTCGAACCGGCTGTAGATGTCGCTGGCGCGGCTGGCCATCGGTGAGTCAAGGTAAAGCGGCAGATGCGGGATGCGACCTGCCGAGAGCAGGCGATCCAGCTCCCAGACGATCTCCTGGGTGCGACCGATGGCGAAGGCCGGGATCAGCAGCACGCCGGAATGTTCAGCCACCACGTTGACCGCTTCGGCGAGGAGCCTGATGGCCTCGTCCGCCGGGGCGTGCTCGCGGCCACCGTAGGTCGACTCCATCAGGACGTAGTCCGCGCCATCCATCATCCGGGTCGGATCGCGCAGGATGGGCGTGCCTGGCCGACCCACGTCGCCCGAGAACACGATCCGTCGCACGCTGCCGTCGTCATGCTGCGCGTCGATGGCGATGATGGCCGAGCCAAGGATGTGCCCAGCGTCGTAGAAGGTGGCGGTCATCCCGGGCGCCACCGCCACCGGCTGCTCGTAGTCGACGGCCGAAAAGAGCTGCACGGCTGCTTCGGCATCATCGACCGTATAGAGCGGCCGCTCGATGTCGGTCTCCAGCTCCGGTGGGGCAGCCCGCAGGTCGGCCTCCTGGTCGGCGATGTCGCCTCCGCCCGCGGCGTCAGCCCGCTGGACATCCATGGCGCGCGTATCGGGCGGCGAGGCATCAGGCGGCCGGCCGGGCGCTCGGGCTCCGTCCGCCGACGCGCCACCGCCTGACGTGGCCTCGCCCTCCTTGCGGGCCAGGCGCTCGGTCCTCTCGCGCCGGTTGCGCGCCTGCTCCGCCTGCACCTTGCCGCTGTCGAGTAGCACCAGGCGGGCCAGCTCGGCGGATGCCCGGGTCAGGTGTATCGGTCCTCGGAAACCCTCGCGTACGAGGACCGGCGTGAAGCCACAGTGGTCCAGGTGCGCGTGTGTCAGCAGGATGGCGTCCAGCTCGGCTGGGTCGAATGTCAACGGCAGCCGGTTTCGCGCGGCCTCGTTCGGGGAGCCCTGGAATAGCCCGCAGTCGATGAGCACCCGGGCGCGGTCGGTGGTGAGCAGGAACTGCGACCCGGTGACGGTGGTTGCGCCGCCAAGGAAGGCAAGTCTCATCGCGCGCTCGGCCGATGGGTTACGGCGAGGCGCCGCGCGAGGGGTGGCATCCGGTGCATGCTATCGCCTGGGAGGTGTCGCATGGGTCTCCTCGATGGACGCAAGGCACTCATCTTCGGTGTAGCGAACGATCACTCCATCGCCTGGGGTATCGCCAAGGCGCTCCATGCCGAGGGAGCGATGGTCGGCTTCAGCTCGGTCGAGAGCCTCATAGAGAAGCGGGTGCGCCCGCTTGCGGCACGGCTGGGGGCCGATTTCGTGGAACCATGCGATGTCCAGGACGACGCCGCCATCGACCGCGTCTTCCGACTCTGGCAGGCTCGATACGGCGACCTGGACGTGCTGGTCCACGCGCTCGCCTTCGCCCGACGCGAGGACCTCGATGGCACCTTCGTGCAGACGTCCCGCGACGGCTTCGCGCTCGCCCTGGACATCTCGGCCTACTCGTTGGTGGCCCTTACCCGGCGCGCCCTGCCGCTCTTCACGGAGCACGCCAGCGTCGTCACCCTGACCTACTACGGAGCGGAGAAGGTGGTCGCCAACTACAACGTGATGGGCGTGGCCAAGGCGGCGCTGGAGGCGTCGGTGCGCTATCTGGCGGTGGATCTTGGTCCACGGGGCGTTCGTGTCAACGCCATCAGCGCGGGACCGATCCGGACCCTGGCGGCCTCGGGTGTGGCTGGCTTCAAGGGCATGTACGGCCGGTTCCGGGACGTGGCGCCGCTCCGTCGCAACGTCGGCATCACGGACGTCGGCTCGTCGGCTGTCTTCCTGGCCAGCGACCTCTCGTCGGCCATCACCGGCGAGGTGCTCTATGTGGACGGTGGCTTCAACGTCCTGGGTGTCCCGACCGAGGAGTCCTGACGCTCGGTCCGATGTCGCCCAGACCGCTGGGCAGCAAGAGGCGGGCCAGCTCAGCCTGTGATCGAGCATCAGCCAACGCGTTGTGGGTCATCGGCAATTCTGTGGGGTGGCGGACGGACACGTCCCGGCGGGTCGTCCGGCGCCACTCCTTAACCGCATACCGACCCAGGTAGACCGCCTTGAGATCGATGGCCGATACCCCGAACGGATTGCGACCGAGGTGGCGGTGGAAGAGGTCGGCCACGAACATCCAGTCGAACGCGGTATTGAAGCCGACCATTATGGGCGTCGAGCCGCCCGCCACAGCTTCTATCCAGGAGACCCATCGCGCGGCTGTCTCGCGGGCCGGCGCGCCATGCTCGGCCAGATGCCGCCGAGTCAGATGGTGGATCGGTTCAGTGGCGGTGTCCCACGGCGCTCCATCGGCGGGCCGGATCTCCTCATAGAAGAAGACCTCCGGGTCACCCACCAGGCAGGCGCCCACGGCGACGAGACTGCCTGTACTCGGGGTGGGCCCGGAGGCCTCGATATCGACGCTGATGAGGATCTCGGCCGGCGG
>JACCYW010000452.1 GCA_013696275.1 Chloroflexota bacterium
CGTCACCACCTCCACCAGCACCGCCCCCGCCCACGACCACGGTCGCCTCGGATGCGTTTTCCCGTACCCTGTCCACCGGTTGGGGCAACGCCGACCTGGGTGGCCCGTACACCCACTTCGGCCCAGCCACGTCGTTCGCCGTCCAGAGTGGCGCGGGGCTGATGAGGGTGTCACCCAACCAGAGCCGTGGGGCCACGCTTTTCAACACGTCCGTGCGCGACGTGGATGTCCGATTCCGTATCTCGACCGATGTGCTGCCTGCCGGCGACGGCAACTGGATCTACCTGGTCTCGCGACGGTCGACGGATGGGTCCGAGTATCGGACCAAGCTCAGGCACCTGAGCGACGGCCGGGTGCTCGTCGGCACCTCCAAGACTTCCGGGGGCGTGGAATCGCCTATCACGGTGGAGGTGGCCTCCGGAGTGACCTTCTCGGTGGGTTCCTACCTGGAGGTCCGCGCCTCGGTGACGGGCGCCGGCCCGACGACATTGCGACTGAAGGTCTGGCGGTCTGGCCAGGCTGAGCCGAGCGCCTGGAACATCACCGGCACGGACGGGACCGGTGCCCTCCAGGACGCTGGCGCCGTGGCGCTGCTCTCGTACCTGCCCGGCAATGGGCGGGCAGCCACCCTGCGCTTCGACGACCTGGTGGTCAGGCGCCCTTGATCTGGAGGTCAGGCGCCCTTGATGCAGCAACGGGGGCGCGTAAGCAACGGGCGGGGCACTAGAGCAACGTAGATCGCGGCGAAACGCCTTGGTGTGCGCCGTCCGAAGCTGTATCCTCGGTCGATATCGCAGGAGGATCGTGGTGGCAAGGTGGCCAGTCGTGCGTAGGAGGCGTCGGTTCCTGGCCGTCGCAGCGTTGGCCGTGTCGGTCATCGTGGTCGTGCCGGTAGTCGATCCACCGCCCTCCTCCGCCGCCGCCGCGACCGTCGCCGCCGACTCGTTCACGCGCGCTCTGTCCGGCTCATGGGGTTCCGCCGTCACAGGCGGACCCTGGACCACCGAAGGCAGCACGGCGCCCTACTCGGTCGACGGGACCGCAGGCCTGATGGTGCTGGATACGCCGGGCGCCAATCGGGCGGCTGCGCTGCCGGCGACCGTCGCGCTCGAGGTCGATGTGGCCTTTGAGGTGGCGCTGGATCGGGCGCCCACGGGCTCATCGGTGTGGGCCTACGGCGAAGCACGACGAACCGCCAGCGGAAGCTACCGACTCAAGGTCCGCCTGGCACCCAACGGCGGCGTCTACCTGCAGGCCAGCCGTGTCGTGGGCACCACGGAATCGCCTCTCGGCTCAGAGGTCGCGGTCAGCGGCCTCTCCCACCTGTCGGGCGCGGTACGCGTCCGTGGTCAGATAACGGGCACGGCACCCACCTCGTTGCGTCTGCGAGCCTGGCGGACGGGCGCCAGCGAGCCCGCTGATTGGCCACTCAGCGCCACCGACTCGACTGCCGCGCTCCAGACTTCGGGCGCCATCGGCCTGCGGGCATACGCATCCCGAAGCCTCACCAACGCGCCTATCACGACTCGCTTCGATGAGCTCCTGGCCGTCGATGTGGCGGCCGCCGGGCCTCCCTCACCGCCCCCGTCGACGACCATCGCAACCGACGCATTCGAGCGGACCACCGCCACCGGTTGGGGGACCGCCGACAAGGGTGGGCCCTGGTCGATCATCGGCTCATCAAGCCAGTACCGGGTCGACGGGACGACCGGGGTGATGTCCCTGTCGGCTGCCGGTACCGGCCGTGCCGCCTGGCTGCCGGGGACCGTTCCTCGAGATACCTCCATGGCAGCCACGGTCAGCGTGGATCGCATCCCGAACGGTTCGTCCATCTGGGCGTACCTGGAGGCGCGTCGTTCCTCCTCCTCGGCAGCCTATCGACTGAAGCTGCGCATCGGCCCGGACGCCGGGGCGTACCTGCGAGTCAGCCGCGTCATGGCAGGGTCAGAGACGAATCTCGCCGCCGAGGTCCGCCTGACCGGCGTGACGGTCACTCCCGGTTTGCGACTGCGCGTCCGCGGCGAGGCTAGCGGCGCCGACCCCACCACGCTTCGCGCACGCGGCTGGGTGGACGGCCAGGTCGAGCCTGGGACATGGGCAATCTCCGTCAGCGACGCTACCGCCTCGCTCCAGGGGACTGCTCCGGTGGGTCTCAGCAGCTACCTGTCATCGGGCGCCACCAACCCTCCAATCTCGATGCGCTTCGACGACCTTGAGGTCACTGACCTGGACCAGACGTCGGCCGTTCTGGTCGGCGCCGGCGACATCGGGGTGTGCGGGAGTACCGCCGACGAATCGACCGCTGCGCTCCTTGACGGCATCGCTGGCACCATCTTCACCGCGGGCGACAACGCCTATCCAAGCGGCACGCCGTCCCAATTCCAGGATTGCTACGGTCCCAGCTGGGGGAGGCACCTCTCGCGGACACGACCGGCCAGCGGCAACCACGAGTACGACACCCCCGGCGCGACCGGCTACTTCGGCTACTTCGGAGCCCTCGCCGGCGACCCTGCTAAGGGCTGGTATGCCTACGATCTGGGTGCTTGGCGCATCCGTGTGCTGAACAGCAACTGCGCGCAGATCGGCGGGTGCGGCGCGGGTTCAGCGCAGCAAGCGTGGCTGGAATCGGACATCGCAGCTTATCCAGCGTCGTGCTCGGCCGCCGTCTGGCACCAAGCCCGCTTCAGCTCCGGCGCCCATGGTGATCAGGCTGTGGTCGCCCCCCTCTGGAACGCTCTGTACGCGGCTGGGACGGAGGTCGTCATCGCCGGTCACGACCACGATTACGAGCGCTTCGCACCCATGGACGCGACCGGTGCCATAGATCCGACGCAGGGCATCCGGTCCTTCGTGGTCGGTACTGGCGGGGTCGGCCTGCGGCCCTTCGCGACCGTCAGGGCGGGCAGTGAGGTCCGCGATGCCTCGACCCAAGGCGTGCTTCGGCTGACCCTACGTGATGACGGCTACGACTGGTCCTTCATCCCCATCCCGGGTCGCACCTTCACCGATAACGGCAGCGGCACCTGCCACTGACCGCGCTTCGGCGCCAACGGCCCTGAATATCCCGAACACGGCAGATAGGCCGAACGGCTCGACGTTCACCTGGTCCAGTCGTTCTTTACGCACCAGGTCGTAGCGGGCGACATGGGTCCCGAAGTCCCTCTTGAAACCCCGCATCACCCAA
>JACCYW010000453.1 GCA_013696275.1 Chloroflexota bacterium
ATGGGTGATCTGGTGGGAGAAAGGTCGGAACATCGTCGGCACCATCTCGGGCGACGAGGGCCTGGCGGAGTTGTATCGATGGTGGCGGGGCAGGGCGAGGGTCGGCAGTTGACCGTCGCCCATCGGACCGGTAGGCACGATCGATGCAGCTGACCGTCCAAAGGGGCCCAGACCAGGGTCGAACACTATCCATCGGCGCAGCGCCGTTCACCATCGGGCGGGATCCAGCTTCCGACCTGGCCTTGAGCGATCCCAGCGTCTCGTGGCGGCACGCTCGGTTGACTGCCCTTCCAGACGGCCGAACCATCCTGGAGGATCTCGGCTCGACGAACGGCACCTTCGTGGAGGGACGTCCTATCGGCGAGCGCACCTTCCTGGAGGGCGGCGAGCGGATCACGCTGGGCGACGTCGTTCTGGCGTATCGATCGGTCGCCTCCGCAGCGATAGGCCCGGGCGACATGTCGTCAGCGCCAGCACCGCCACAGGCGATCGGCTGGCCACCGGCCCCGAGCATGCCAGCCTCCCCCGCAGCAGGCTTGCGGCAACAGAACGCTGCACCGCAGCACCGTCCGGAAAGCCAGTCAGTCATCCAGCGCATGGTCCTACAGCGGTCGGTGAGGCGCGCCAACCTGCTTGCGCTACTCGCCGCGGTGGTCTCCATCGCCGTCGTCGTCGTACTCGTCTCAGGATCACTCGAAAGACCGTCCGCTACGCCCGGTCCTGCCCCGTCGAGCGATCTGACGGTCCCGGATGTCGCGGCCCAAGTGGAGCCATCGACAGTGTTGGTCGTGGGCACTCGCGCAGATGGGCGGGCGGGCAGCGGCACCGGGTGGGTCTACGACGCGGAGGCTGGGCTTGTCGTCACCAATCTTCACGTTGTCAACGCGGGGGAGCAGTTCCAGGTGGGCGCCAACGCCATGGCGGACGCGTCTGTCCTTGGGGGTGCGCCGTGCGAGGATCTGGCGGTGCTCCGCGTCGCCGACACGACCGGCCTGGTCACACTGCCCCTGGGCAGTCAGGCGGATCTCCGTGCCGGGGACACGGTCGTCGCCGTCGGGTACCCCTTCAATGCGTCGCTCGCTAACGACGTCCAAGTGGCGACAGGAGCCGTGTCAGTTGTGCGCGTTGCGTTCGATCGCGATATCGCGCCCGATGTACCCCACTATCCGAACGTGATCCAGATCTCCACACCACTTAACCCGGGCAACTCGGGAGGGCCTCTCGTGGACCTCCAGGGGCGCCTCGTGGGCGTCAACTCCGCAGCCATCCCGTTCCTCCAGAACACGAACTACGCGATCGGCGTCGATCGAGTAAAGGAAGTCCTGCCCACCCTCCTCTCCGGCCGATCCCTGGCGTGGACGGGGCTCGGGTTCGACGGCTATGCGCAGACGGACGCCTTGCAGTCCGATCCGACGATCGTGGGTGACTACTTGACCAATGGCTGGCCTCCAACCCCGGGCATCATCATCAGACACTTCGTGGGCGACAGGCCGGCCGGTCTGGATATCCAGCTGCCTGCCCTCCTGGTGGCGGTGAATGGGACGGCGATGGACGGTTCGCTCAACGGTTACTGTCAGGCTGCCGGTGCTGGGCAGACCGGGTCGACCGCGACGTTCACTTTCCTCGCCGCAGGGTCAAGCCAAGCCGTGGATCTCACTATGACTTTCCGATGAGCAAGGCGAGCTCGTTCGTGAGACGGGCCGGGGCGCGCTAGCGCTTGGGCAGGTCGCATCACATGGCCGGGCCGGACAACGTCGAACGAACAGTGGGGGAGTTGGGCGTGCGACCGGACGCCGGCCGGGAAGACCGCCGCCTCGTGACCGTACTGTTCAGCGACATCGTGGGCTCATCCGGACTCGCGGACCGCTTGGATCCGGAAACCCTGCGCGGTGGCATGGAGCGGTACTTCGAAGCCATGCGCGAGGTGCTCGAGGAGCATGGCGGGACGGTGGAGAAGTTCATCGGGGACGCGATCATGGCCGTCTTCGGCATACCCCGGGTGCGCGAGGACGATGCGCTGCGTGCGGTCCGTGCCGCGATCAGCATGCGGACCCGAATAAGAGCTCCCGACCTTGTCCTCGCTCAGGAGGTGACCCTCGCCGCCCGTACGGGAATCGCGAGTGGAGAGGTGGTCGCCGGCGACGGTTCATCCGGACAACTGTTGGTCACCACTCGGGCTACACCGCGCAGCGGGACGGCTACCAGGCGCTGTTGGCGGCGCTGGCCGCGGGCGAGGCGGCGGGTATCGCCGTCTACGACCTGT
>JACCYW010000421.1 GCA_013696275.1 Chloroflexota bacterium
CGAGTCGGAAGAACGGATCGTCGACAACATGTGCATGCAACTCGTCCAGAAACCCGAGCTGTACGACGTGCTGGTGTGTCCCAACCTGTATGGCGACATGCTGAGCGACCTGGCGGCGGGGCTGGTCGGCGGTCTCGGCGTGGCCCCGGGAGCGAATATCGGGGCGGACGCTGCGGTCTTCGAGCCGGTCCACGGGTCGGCCCCGAAGTACGCGGGCAAGGATGTCGCCAATCCGACCGCCCTGATCCTGTCCGGGGCACTCATGCTGCGGCATCTTGGCGAGATGGCTGCTGCACAGCGTGTCGAAGGAGCCATCCGGGAGGTGCTTGGCGAAGGCATCACCGTGCCGCGTGATCTGGGTGGGAGCGCCGGTACGGTCGCCTTCGCGGCGGCTGTCGCCGAACGGGTCGCCAACGTCCCGCTGGCCACGGCCGCCGGCTGAGCACCCGAGAACCGTCGACGTTGGTGGCACCGAGCGTAAAGGCCAGGTCTCCCGGCACGGCCGAACGGGGTTTCGGCACGACCCTGCGTGTCGACCGATGGATCCTGGAGCCGGCCGCCATCGGCCTCGTCTTCACTGGCTTCATCATCTATTCGCTGATCTCCTCGTTGATCTGGCTGCCCGCGTTCGGGGTCCCGTATGAGGCAGAGGGATATCTGTCGCCCTTCTTCTCGCCGCTCATCGCGCCGGGACTGCTGCCCGCCTGGTTCTCGCCGGCCATCCTGGTGCTGTGGATACCGCTCGGCTTCCGGGCGACCTGTTACTACTATCGGAAGGCATACTACCGCGCCTTCTTCTTCGACCCACCAGCTTGTGCCGTCGGTGAACCATCGATCCACCGCGGCTATGCCATGGAGACTCGTTTCCCCTTCATCCTCCAGAACCTGCATCGGTTCTTTCTTTACCTGGCTTTCATCCCGCTCGCCTTCTTGTGGCTAGACGCCATCGTCTCCCTGCGTCACGAGGATCAAACGCGTCTCGGGCTCGGCAGCATCGTGCTCGTGGCCAACGCCGTCCTGCTGAGCGGCTATTCGCTGTCCTGTCATTCTCTCCGCCATCTGGTCGGCGGGCGTCTTGATTGCTTCTCCTGCTCTCGCCGGACGAGGACGCGCCATAGCATGTGGCGGTGGCTGACCGGCTTCAACGAGAAGCACGCTCGGTGGGCTTGGGCGAGCCTCTTCTCCGTGGTCCTGGGCGACGCCTACGTCCGGCTGCTGGCCATCGGCGCCATCGGCGACCTCCATATCAGCTTCTGACGACCTGACGAGCGAGGAGGAGTGACAGCCGTCGAGACGCACCCTCACGATGTCCTCGTGGTGGGTGCGGGCGGGGCCGGCCTGCGCGCCGCCATCGAGGCGGCAGCGGCAGGCGCATCGGTCGGCTTGGTCTGCAAGTCACTCCTGGGCAAGGCTCACACGGTGATGGCCGAAGGCGGCATCGCGGCCGCCCTCGCCCATGTCGCGGGCGATGACAAGTGGCAGGTCCACTTCCGCGACACGTTGGTGGGCGGTAAGTTGCTCAACGACCCACGCATGGCCGAGATACACGCCAAGGAGGCGCCTGACCGCGTGCGCGAGCTGGAGCGCTGGGGCGCTGTCTTCGACCGCACACGCGACGGTCGGATCCTGCAACGCCCTTTCGGCGGCCACACCCACCCGCGCCTGGCCCATGTCGGAGACCGGACGGGACTCGAGATGATCCGCACGCTGCAGGATCGAGCCGTGACGGCGGGCGTGACGGTCCACATGGAGTGCACCATCACCCGGTTGCTGACCGATGCCGGCCGCGTCATCGGCGCCTTCGGGTACTGGCGGGCGGACGGGCGTCCCGTCGTGTTCCCGGCCGCCTCGGTCGTACTCGCCACGGGCGGCATCGGACGGGCGTACGAGATAACCTCGAACTCGTGGGAGTACTCGGGCGATGGTCATGCGCTCGCTTACATGGCCGGCGCCGAGCTGATCGACATGGAGTTCGTCCAGTTCCATCCGACCGGCATGGTCTGGCCACCGGGCGTGAGGGGCCTTCTGGTGACCGAAGCGGTCCGCGGCGAGGGCGGCATCCTGCGTAACAGTCAGGGCGAGCGGTTCATGTGGAAGTACCTGCCCGAGGATCGTCGTGCTGAGTACGCTGAGACGGACGAAGAGGCGGACCGCTGGGTGGAGGCGCTGACAGAGGGCCGCCAGACCGATGCTCGCCGGCCGCCTGAGCTGTCCACTCGCGACAACGTCGCCCGGGCCATCTACACCGAAGTACGTGAGGGCCGCGGCACACGCCATGGCGGTGTCTTCCTGGACATCAGCTACCTGCCGGCCGCCCGCGTGCGCCAGAAGCTGCCATCGATGTACGAACAGTTCCGCGAGCTCGCCGATGTGGACATCACCCAGACACCGATGGAGGTCGGGCCCACGATGCACTACATGATGGGCGGTGTCCGGGTCGATGCGGAGACCTGTGCCACGACCACGCCGGGCCTCTTTGCGGCCGGCGAGGTGGCTGGCGGGATGCATGGCGCGAACAGGCTCGGCGGCAACTCGCTCTCAGACCTCCTCGTGTTCGGGCAGCGCGCAGGTGCCGCAGCAGCGGCCGCGGCGGATGTCCGGCCGCCGGGGCGCGACGTCCCGCAGGCTCAGGTCGGGCAGGCGACGGCCGAGCTCGAGGAGCCATTCGATGTGGCCTCGGTGGAGGACCCCAACCGCATCCACGAGGAGCTCAAGGCGACGATGCAAGCGCTGGTCGGGATATTCCGCACGGCTGCCGACCTCGACGCTGCGTTGAGCCGGATCGAGGAGTTGCGCGTGCGGTCCAGGAATGCCCGAGCAGAAGGGCCGCGCTCCTTCAATGCCGGTTGGGACCTGGTCTTCGAGCTGCGCAACATGCTCCTGGTCTCGGAGGCCATCGCGCGCGCCGCCCTGGCGCGGACGGAGAGTCGCGGCGCCCACAGTCGCCTGGATCACCCCACCGCGGAGGGGATCTGGGAAGGACGTCGGACCGTGGTCTCGCCGGCTGGTCCGACGATGCGTATCGAGACCACGCCGGTCGCCCCGCTCCCGGATGAGCTGCAGGCCCTGGTCGCGCAGGGCTAGGAAAGGACGACGGTGGCGATGGAAGAGACGCTGCTCTGGGTCTTCCGCGGCAGTGACCGTGATAGCGGCCGGTACTTCGAGTATCGCGTGCCGGTCGAGGAGGGGATGGTCGTCCTGGATGCGCTGCACTGGATCCAGGCCAATGTGGCTGCTGACCTGGCGGTGCGCTGGAATTGCAAGGCGGCCAAGTGTGGGTCATGCAGCGCCGAGGTCAACGGCCGGCCATCCCTGTTGTGCAAGACGCGCCTGTCCGACTTCCCGGCCGGTGAGGCGATAACCATCGAACCGATGCGGACCTTCCCGCTCGTACGAGATCTGGTCACCGACGTCTCCTGGAACTATCGCGTCAATGCGCGCATAGCGCCGTTCAGCCCACCGGCGGAGGCGCCGGAAGAGGCGTGGCGGTGGCAGCAGGAGGATATCGAGCGGGTCCAGGAGTTCCGGCGCTGCATCGAGTGCTTCCTGTGCCAGGACGTCTGCCACGTGCTGCGCAACCATGAGACCGAGCATGAGTTCGCCGGGCCTCGATATCTCGTCCGCGTGGCCGCTCTGGAGATGCACCCGATGGACCAAGGCGACCGACTGGCTTACCTGCGCACCGACGCCGGTGCGGGCTACTGCAACATAACCAAGTGCTGCACCGAGGTATGCCCGGAGCACATCAAGATCACGGACAACGCGATCATCCCGCTGAAGGAGCGCGTCGCTGACCGTTACTACGACCCGCTACAGGTCGCCTGGAGGAAGCTGAGGCGTCGTCCGGATGCCGGTCAGGCTCCACCGCCGACCGGTCAGCGTGAGTGACGCCAGACGTGATGCCCCGCGCCTGCTGATCAGGGCCGACGGTGCAGCGCGGGGGAATCCCGGCCCCGCATCGGCGGGCGCGGTGCTCATCGATCTGGCTGGTCCGAGCCCCTACGACCCCGACGCGAAGCCGGTCGCCGTCATCGCCCGGCCGCTGGGCAGGCGCACCAACAACTTCGCCGAATGGACGGCGGTCATCCTGGCCCTGGAGCGTGCTGCCGAGCTTGGCGCGGCCGAGGTCGAACTGGTCCTGGACTCCAAGCTGGTGGTCGAGCAACTCGTCGGACGGTGGCGCGTCAAGGAGCCGTCGCTGGTGCCGCTGCATGGGCAGGCAAGGCGACTGCTACGCGATCTTGGGGCCTGGACGGCTCGCCATGAGGGAAGGTGGTCGAATAGGGCCGCCGATGCCCTGGCCAACCTCGCGCTGGACGATCCGGAGGCCGCTGCTCGCCTGGAGGTCGGGGCCGGCTGACTCCCCGTGGTGGCCGACCTGACCTCACGGAGTCGAGGGCACCATCCGCTCGCAAGCCACTATCCGCAACCTGGACCTAGCACACCATCGGAGGTCGCTTTTGTGAAGAGCGTCGTGGGAGTCATCGCTTGCTTCCTCATGGCCGTCGCGTTCGGGGCGTTGCCGGGCGCCGCCACGGATGCTCATCGGGTAGGCCGTCGGCGGCGCGTGCGGCCGACGCGGCGAGTCGCATCGTGCTCGCTCGCGTGGTCGAAGCCCAGGGACCGCGTGCCTACCCGACCGGGTACCACTTGGAAGTGATCGAGTACCTCAACGGAACGGGCGATCCGATCGCCGCATCAGAGGGCTCGCGCGTGGTCGTCGCCTTCGATGTCGGAT
>JACCYW010000039.1 GCA_013696275.1 Chloroflexota bacterium
GCGCGGGTCTGCCGGTCGGGGAGGCGACCGGCAGCCTCATCGTCGACATCGGAGGCGGCACCACGGAGGTGGCCGTCATCAGCCTGGGCGGCATCGTCGTCAGCCGCAGCATCCGGGTCGGTGGTGACGAACTGGACGAGGAGATCATCGCCTACGGCCGGCGAGAGTACAACCTGCTGGTCGGCGAACGGACCGCCGAGGATCTCAAGATCGCCATCGGCTCGGCCTACCCGGGCGCCCATGACGAGCAGCGCGTGACGCTCCGCGGGCGCGACCTGCTGACAGGCCTGCCAAGGGCGGTCGAGATCACGGCTGAGCAGGTTCGTGAGGCGCTGGAGACATCTGTCCAGCAGATCGTCGACAACATCAAGGACACCATCGAGGAGACGCCGCCAGAGCTGGTGGCTGACATCATGGATCAAGGCATCGTGCTGGCAGGCGGCGGGGCGCTCCTGCTCGGCCTCGACCGCAGGGTCGCCGAAGCGACCCAGATGCCGGTCGTCATCGCGGAGGACCCGCTGACCTGCGTGGTCCGCGGGACGGGCCGGGTGTTGGAGGACCTGGCCACCATGGAGCGGACGCTGGTCAGCGAGACCTATTCGCGTTCGCCACGCTGAGTCACTGACCCGTGGTCCCCGGTAAGGCCGCCCGAGCCACCCGCCGCCGGGTGATCATCTACGTCGTGCTGGTGGCTGGCTCGCTGATGCTCATGGGAGCCAGCGACACGATGCCCCTGCGCGACCTCCGAGCAGGAGTCGGCTTCGCTCTGTCACCCCTCCGTACGGCCCTCGCTGGCACGACCCGTTCGGTGACCGGCCTGTTCACGACCATCGCCGAGATCGATCGACTGCGGCGCGACAACGAGGCACAGGCGCAACGCATCGCCGCTCTGGAGGCAGAGCTGCTGGAGGCGGAAGGCATCCGCGTCGAGAACGAGCGACTCACGCGGCTGCTCGGCGTGCAGTCGTCATTCAGTCACCGCTCCGTGGCCGCCGTGGTCATCGGACGGCCCATCTCCGATCTCGAACGCGTAGTGACCCTCGATAGAGGCTCGGATGATGGCGTATCCGTGGGCGATCCGGTCGTCTCCAGCGATGGCGGATTGGCCGGCTCGGTCATGGGTGTCGGCAGCCGCCACAGCGACGTGCTGCTCATCTCGGACACGCGTTCGCTGGTCATCGGTCTCATCGAGGCAAGTCGGGCGACGGGCGAGGTCGTGGGTCGCCTGTCAGCCAACCTGGCCATGGTGAGCATCCCGACGACGGAGGCAGTGGCCATCGATGACCGGGTCGTTACGGCTGGCTTGACCATGGGCGATGACGTGCGCTCGCCTTTCCCGCGCGGACTCTTGATCGGCCGCGTGGTCGATGTCGACGAAGACGCCGCAGCCATCGTCAAGACCGCCCTGGTCGAGCCAGCGGCCGACCTGGACGAGCTGGAGTACGTGCTGGTGATCACCGATTTCGAGCCACCGGCGCCGCTGCCTACCATAAGCCCGGCGCCCAGTCCGAACCCCACTCCACCACCTTCCCGCAGGCCGCGCGGCTCCGTCAGCCCGGCGCCCAGCCGCTGAGGCTGTGACAGATCTGTAACGGCCTTGACCGTCCGCGCAGATGATGAGCTATCGGCCGTCTGACACACTCCAGACCGGCCGTCATCGACCAATAGGGACGCATCTGCGTCACGAGCGGCCTGGGAGGCAGGTAAATGGCTGAGATCATCGCTTGGATCGTCCTCGGGGCGATCGCGGGTTACATCGCCGGTTTCCTCGTCAAGGGTGACGAGGGCATGGGTGTCGTCGGACACATCGTGCTGGGCATAGTCGGCGCCTTCGTAGGCGGCATCGTCTGGCGGCTCATCACCACCGGCGACCTCGACTTCTTCGGCAGCAATGACATCAACATCGGCTCCATCGTCGTTGCTGTCATCGGCGCGATCATCGCCGTCGTCGCCGTCGGCTTCCTGACCGGCAGCCGCCGGGTGGGCCGCGGCCCCGCCTAGGTCACCCGCTGGCCCGGGTAGACCGGGCCCCTTCGATCCAGTTGCAGGCTCGCCAACGCGAGATGCTGTGACCTGAAGCGATGCCCACCCCGCGTCGGGGCGGGC